>JBBQVY010000212.1:0-8556 GCA_038211085.1 Chitinophagales bacterium
CTTTACCCCCTTTACTTCAATCATCACCATTTTTTCATTCATGATGGCTATGACCCTTCCCTCTTCATTACTAAATAATACAATAATCTCATCACCCACCTCGTACTTCATTTATATAAATATTAATGGCCGCGAAGGTACAAAAGTTACACCCTTGGCATTTAAAAGGGCAGAAGACCCAGGCAAATGCATCTATTTTCTGTGGCTTTAATATTTATACGGGGATTGTATTATAGTCTTTATACTCCCGCCAGGCACTATTGGTGGGTCAATACGTTTCAAAAAAGCACAAAGCGTTCCTATCGGAACGTCCTAAATTCTTCAATTGAATATTTCTACCAACGAATTGTGCCTAAAGGCACAATCAAAAGATAAATTAATTGATATGCGTTTGCCCGGTGCTAAAGGAGTTTAGTAGAAAACTTAAAGGAATTGAATACCTAAACTAACTACGATAGCAATTGAATCTCCCTGAAAATATTTTGCCTTGCAATCGGCTCCAACTCCTCATGTATGGGCGGGGTGAAATACACATACTCCTTTTCGCTTAATTTTTCAAGTGCATGTTTTCGGCCCGGGTTATATACCGCATCGGGGTATTGCCTGTACTCTTTACGAATCTGTTCACTGTACAGTTCATATTCATCCCAACCTGTAGCGAGAATAGTTAAATCAAGATCAAGAAAAAGTGACAGGTCGTTGTTTAAATGATAGCCTTTTGGTAATGTGTGGGTTTGGGTTGCCAGTATAAAGATTTCAACATCTTTAATAATTGCTTCCTTTATGTTTAAAGCGGTCATTTGTTGACGGGCAAATAAAGCGCTTTCTTCCTCGTTATTATCTTTAAAAGTGTCGTATACCACATCATGGTATAAAATGGCGAAGGCTACTGTAACCGGGCTTTCCAATTGATCCAGGTAGTGCCCGCATTTTTCAAAAAGTGACGCAACATGTTGCAGTGTATGATAAAAACGGTAAGGCTCTGTATAATGATCAACTATGCTCTTCCATAGTTTGTTTTTCAGTTCTTCTTTCTTTGAAAAGGAAGTTAGCAGGTCCCACTTTTCAGCTACGTATTGCATTGCTTGTTCCATCCGGCAAATGTAACTTACCTCAAAATAAACCGATTGCTTTGGGTAGAAATTAACGCAACTAATATTATATCAACATACCGGCAATTTATCCGTCCAGTTCATTCTTGCCCAACCGGCTGTTATGTTTTCCATATAAAAAGTAAATGAAAAGACCAATAACCAACCAGATTACAAAACGTAACCAGTTGGTATAACTCTCCTGCGCCATCAGGTAAAAACAACTTAGCAATCCTAAAACGGGTATCACCGAAAAGTTCTTTTGAAAAGACAGTACCGAAACAATGGCAGCCACCAGCCAGAATAGGAGCATTGGTATGCCCTCTTTGGTTATCATACCCGAAAAATGACCTGGAGAATACATTACGCTTATAGCAAACGCCATTATAAAAAGTGTTGGGATAATAAACTTGCCATTGAGGTAGGGCACTTTAAATTTCGCCTCGGGCTTATCGGTTTGTTGATGCAATACAAGGATACCGCCACATACCAATACAAACGCAAACAAAGTTCCTATACTTGTTAAAGCAATTACCACATCAAGATTCAAGAACAGAGCAGGTATGCCTACCAATGCGGCAGTTACGCCGGTAGAAAAAGAGGGGGTTTTGTATTTGGGGTGAATACGGGCAAATATCTTTGGAAGCAAGCCATCACGGCTCATGCTCATCCAAATGCGGGGCTGACCCAACTGGTACACCAATAAAACCGAAGCAATTACAAACACTGCACTAACAGAAATAATACCAGCAAACCAGTTGGTTAGAACAGTATTTTGATTTTGAAAAACAAAGGCCAGTGGATCGGCTACATTAAGCAACGTGTAATTGGTCATGCCGGTTAAAACCAACACCAGCACTATGTAAAGACCCGTGCAAATAAACAATGTGTTGAACATAGCTTTGGGAAGATCGCGTTGCGGGTTTTTACATTCCTCTGCTGTAGTAGTGATAGCATCAAAACCTATGTAAGCAAAAAACACAGCAGAAACACCACTCATTACCCCGCCAAATCCATTAGGCATAAAGTTGCTCCAGTTACCGGGATTTACATAAAAGGCGCCGGCAATAATTACGAATGTTATTACCACCAGTTTAATAATTACCATGGCATTGTTGGTACTTCGGCTTTCTTTGATACCAATGTACACAATGTAACTAATGAGCATAACGATCAGGAAAGCCGGCACGTTCATAATGACCCGCAGGCTACCCAGGGCGGGTGCATTTTGCCAGGCATAATATGCATTCCTTAAAGTTTCATCCAATGCATCTATACTCTTAACCGAGCCATCGGCTAATGAAGTAGTTACCTCGTTAAAACGGTTGTGTGCGGTAGAGTAATCCATCGTCAGCCAGGCAGGTATGTGTATGCCAAACCCCGATAACACACGTACGAAATACTGGCTCCACGATATGGCCACAGCTATGTTGCCGATGGCATATTCCATTAATAAATCCCACCCAATAATCCAGGCAAAAATTTCGCCGAAGGCAACATAAGAATACGTATAGGCACTACCCGAAACAGGTACGGTTGAAGCAAACTCAGCATAACAAAAAGCCGCAAAACCACAGGCAACTGCGGTAAAGGCAAACAGCAATATTACAGCCGGACCACCATGGTAACTAGCCGATCCAATGGCAGTAAACACCCCGGTACCAATAACTGCAGCTATACCAAAAAAAGTAAGGTCTTTTACCGTCAGTACTTTCTTTAAGTTTTCCTTATGCCCATGACTGTCCGTTAAGCCTTCCCCGGCTTCTCTTAAAATAAACGGTATGCTCTTTTTTCTAAATAAAGGGTTGGACATGGAGGAGGGTTATGAGTTTTTGGTCATTGGGTCATTAGTCATTAAATGAGTTGCGAACTGGTAATGGGTCAATGCTCATTATAAGTTTTGAATATTGACTATTCACCAAATTCACTTTTTTATTTTTAATTTTTTAACTTCTCACGTTTCACCTTTCACGATTTCGTTTTTACTTTTTACTTTTTCATTCACTACTGACTACTGACTACTGACTACTGACCACTGACTACTGACTTACCTAATACTCCCTCTGCACTAAAAACCTGGCTAATTCAATCAATGGTTTTTTTCTGTTTGATACAACGGCAATATCTTCCAAATGCTGGTAGGCGGTGGACAGGTATTTCTCTTTTAATTCAATTGCCCACTCATCTACCCTACAGTTTTTAAAGATAGAAAGTACCTGCGCTACTTTATCATCGGCATTGCTTTCAAGTAATTGCAGGAGGTGCATTTTTTGGTCTTCTGGTGCCACCTCCAGTGCGTGGATCATTAAGAAAGTTTTCTTGTTGGCAACAATATCGCCACCCACCTGCTTGCCAAATTTTTCGGGATCACCAAAGGCATCAAGGTAATCATCCTGCACCTGGAAAGCGATACCTAAATTTCGGCCAAACTCGTACAGGTGCCGGGCATTACCGTCGCCGGCACCACCAAGCACCGCACCCATTTCAAGACTGGAAGCAATGAGGACAGATGTTTTGAGTTCAATCATTTTTAAATAATCGGTAAGGCTGACTGCTGCCATTTTTTCAAAATCCATATCCAGTTGCTGGCCCTCGCAAACCTGGCTGGCGGTTTTATTAAAGAGGTGTAAAATCTTATGAATGTGTTTGCTGATTTTATTAATGTGGTCATAAGCTTTTATGAGCATTACATCGCCGGCGAGCAGGGCCGTATTTTCTCCAAATTTTGTGTGTACGGTTTGCATTCCCCGGCGTAATGGGGCCTTGTCCATAATGTCGTCGTGTATCAGGGTAAAGTTGTGAAACAACTCTATAGCAGTGGCTACATGATATGCATCGGGAGTTATGGTATCGAATAATTCGTTACCCATCAAACACAAAATGGGCCGAATACGTTTGCCACCGATGTTTAAAAAATATTGACCGGGCTTGTAAAGGCTTGCAGGTTCTGCAGGAAAATGTTCTACAGCGAAATATTCAGTAAAATCTGAAACCAGTTGGGTAAACGAATGCATAAATGTTGTGGCTGCTTAAAAACAAAAATATTGATTAAGCCTTTACAATAAATAATTAAGGAAAGAAAGACTGAGCAAGGATATATCCAGCAAGACCAGGTAGCCGGGACGAAAATCAGAACTTTGCGGATTTGCTCCTTTTTCTACTTTGCTTGAAATTTTCTTAGTTAAACGTCTTTGAATACAGCATTGGCAACCAAACTGAAAAATAACTAGCACAAGCTTACTCATGCTTTCCTTTCTTTTTTTTGCCTTCCCTGCCTTTATGTTTTTGATGATGAATATTTTCATCGGAGGCTTCCTCTTCCTGGCCGGGTTTAATAATCCATTCAAAATCCAGTTGGCGCTTGGTAAGATTGGCCGCTATCACTTTAATCCACACCTTATCGCCCATACCAAACTTGCGGCCACTACGTCTGCCCACTAAAGCATAATCGCTTTCTATCAACCCAAAATCATCAAAATCTAACAGGCTCGTTACCGTTACCAAACCTTCGCATTTGTGTGCTATCGTCTCCACCCAAAAACCAAAACCTGCCACACCACTTACCACACCTTCAAACTCCTCGCCCAAATGATCCTGCAGGTATTCAACCTGCTTGTATTTATTGGCGGCACGTTCTGCATCCATAGCACTCCGCTCCTGCTCGCTGCTGTGTTTGCTTTTCTCCTCCATCTTTTTATCAATTTCGGGTTTGCCATCCAGGCAGCTTTGCAATACGCGGTGTACCAAAATATCGGGGTAACGCCTTATAGGCGAAGTAAAGTGGCAGTAGAACTCAAAGCCCAAACCATAGTGCCCAACATTTTCAACAGAATAGACAGCCTTGGCCATAGTGCGAATGCCTAATTGCTCCAGCACATGCTGCTCGGGTTTGCCTTTCACTTCCTCCAGCATGGAGTTAAAACTGGAAGCAATTTGCTCAGGCGATGAAGTGTTGAACTTATGTCCATACTTAGCAGCAAAGGCAATAAATGGTGTCAGCTTAGCCTCATCAGGCGTATCATGAATTCTATACGGAAACGGCACCTCCTTACCCTTTACTTTTATTTTTGAAACATACTCAGCTACCGTTTTATTGGCGAGCAACATAAACTCCTCTATTAGTTGGTGCGACTCTTTGCTTTCTTTCACTATAATTCCAATGGGTTTACCTTTTTCGTCCAGTTTAAATCTCACTTCGGTTGAAGAAAAATTAATGGCACCTTTTGAAAAACGATCGGCCCTAAAGCGGCGGGCAATGCTGTTTAGTAAAAGAACTTCTTCGCAGTGAGTACCCTCCTGTGTTTCTATAATTTGTTGTACATCTTCGTAGGTAAATCTTTGGTCGCTATGGATAACGGTACGCCCTATCCATTGCTTTTTTATGTGGCCTTTTACATCCATTTCAAAAATAGCGGAGAAGGTAAGCTTATCCTCATTTGGACGTAAGGAGCACAACTCGTTAGATATGCGTTCGGGTAACATGGGGTTTACCCTGTCGGGCAAATAAACAGAGGTAGCTCTTTGGTAAGCATCATCATCCAATGGTGTGCCGGGCACCACATAATGGCTTACATCGGCAATGTGTACGCCTATTTCGTACAGATCATTCTTTAGCTTTTTGATGGAGAGTGCATCATCAAAATCACGTGCATCAACCGGGTCGATGGTGAACGTTAGTATATCGCGGCAATCACGCCTTTTGCTTATTTCACTTTCAGGTATCACGTCATTTAACCTTGCTGCTTCTTCCATTACCTCATCAGGAAAGGTGAGCGGAAAGCCATTCTCAACAAGTATTTCTTTCATGGCAATGTCACTCTCCTGCTCGGCAAGGATTACCTGTACTACTTCTCCCTCAGGTTTTTTGTTGGTGTTGTCCCATTTGGTAATACGGGCAATTACACGGTCTTTATCGGTGGCGCCATTCAGTTTGTCTAAGGGTATAAACAAATCGGGCATGGGCTTGTCTGTATCTGCAATAAAAAATGCAAAGTTTGCGCTCAACTGTATTCGCCCTATAAACTGGCTTTGTTTGCGGCTGAGCACCTCCACTATTTTTCCTTCCTTCTTCCCGTTTTTAAAACCCTCACGGGTAATCTTAACTTTTACCGTATCGCCATTTAAGGCAGTATTAAAATCAGATGGCCTTACCAATACATCACCCGATCCATCAGCTATAACTACGTAACCCATACCGCTGCGGGTTATATCCAGTGTGCCTTTATCAAACGATACAGGTGTTTCATCTGATTTGTCTTTATGTCCTTTATGCTGCTTCTTGCCCATAATTTTTATTTATTGCTGAAAAAATTTTCAATGAAATTTACTACACCCTCATCGAATGCCTGCCCCTGGCTAAATAAAAAAGAATGTTCTACCGGTAAAACGTACAACGGCAGGTCGGTTAACTCCGCTTCAAACTTAATTAAACGTACCGCGTCTTTTTCTGTAGTGATGATCATTTTATGCCCGGCAGTTATGTCGTTAAACTTTTTATTAATCTCCTGTAAATCGTCAATTGTAAATATGTGATGATCGCTGTAAAGTTGCTCATAATAAGTATGTGCATGCTCCAGCAAATAATTTTTTAAAGGCTGCGGATTGGCTATGCCACATACCAGCAAAATTTCATCATTGGTATTTACCGGTCTTTCTTCACGGGTAATAATTTGGTAGGGTTGCCCGTAGACGGTAGTACAAAAGAACAATTTTTGATGAGATAAAGGCTTTATCTCTTTTACCACTTTATCCCTTTGTGCTTCAGTTAAGTTGGGCGGACACTTGGTTACTATCAGAATGTCGGCTCTTTTATACGAGGATTGCTGGTCTCTTAAATCGCCTGTCGGCAGAAAAAAATCACGTGTAAAAAGATTGTTGCAATCGGTAAGCAATATGTTTAGCCCGGCTTTTATACTGCGATGCTGAAAAGCATCGTCGAGAATGATTGCCTGCGTGCCGGGCTTATCGTGCAATAATTGAGGTACGGCTTCCAGTCTTTCTTCGCCAACAGCAACGGCAACCCCAGGAAATTTTGTATGAAACTGCATAGGTTCATCGCCAATTTCAAGGGCCGAAGTTGTAGCGTCCGCCAATGCATAACCTCTTGTTTTACGCTTGTATCCACGGCTAAGAGTTGCAACCTGGTAATGGTGTTGCAACAGGCGCAACAAGTACTCAACCATGGGCGACTTCCCCGTACCGCCTACAGATATATTGCCCACACAAATAATAGGTAAATTAAACCTTGAAGATTTTAAAATATTGTGATCGAATAATGCATTCCTAATGATGATGATTACACCATATAACAGAGAAAAAGGCAGTAATAGAATTCGAAAGGATTTAAGTAAGTAGAAGTTAAAATTCATACAACTGCTGTGGGGTGATACAGTAATTTAAAGGTATGTCAAATTGATTGGCATCATCAAGTTTGTCAATAGGTTCAAAGTAAGAGAAACCTATGGCAATAACATCCTGACGGCACCTTGCAAGAAACCTGTCGTAGTACCCTTTGCCATAACCTACACGATAACCTTCTGTGTCGAATGCAAGCAAAGGCACAAAAACAACATCCAATAAAGTTGGGTCAACAACTTGCCCATTAACCGGCTCAGGTATGTTGTATTCGTTGTTCATAAGCACAGTAGTTTCTGTTACCAAATGTGCCTGCATGGTTGACTGCTCAATATTTATAACAGGATAAGCAATTTTCATATCAGGAATAGATAATTGAATGCTCTTACTAAACAGGAAGGGGGCTATCTCTGCCCTGTCTGGTAAGGGATAATAACTCAGCAGATATTGCACATGGTCATCAAAAGACAATCGTTGAAATTGAATTAATAGGAGGTCGTCCAGCCTTAAGATCTGTTGCGGCGTTAATTCCATCCGCTTTTGTTTGTACACTTGCCTGCACTGTTTTTTGGTCATGCTTGTCTGGTAAAATTCAATTTGATATAAACGATCGAACTTAGGGCTATCATCTATATAAATTTAATGCCGTAAATGTTTCATCAATTCATCCCTTATGTATGCAGCATGTGTAGAAACTGAAGCCTTATCAATGCTGTCAAATTTTGGTATGCAACCCAGTATTGGGTAACCACTCCACGCTGCAATTTCTGCTTCGTAACCTACAGGCTCGCCGTTAAAAATCCAACCCAGCACAGCAATGTTTTTCTGTTTACAAATGGCTGCACTTAATAGTGAATGATTGATGCTGCCCAAATAGTTTTGACTTACCAAAATTAACGGGGCTCCTAATTGATGGATAAGATCCAGCATAAACTCCTGTTCATTTAAAGGGACCATTAAACCCCCGGCTCCTTCAATCACCAAATATTGATTGCCGGAAATTAAAGTTCCTAAAGTTGTTTTTATCTTTTCTATATCAATCCTGATACCTTCATTTTTTGCAGCCAAATGTGGGGAAGCAGGCATTTGAAGTTTATATACTTCGGGATGA
>JBBQVY010000213.1:0-8500 GCA_038211085.1 Chitinophagales bacterium
ATGACTAAATTTTATGAGTAACCTTTGACTTAGGGCTGGAGATGCCAAATATGAAACTGATAAGCGGATTGCGACGCAACAGTGTTGATATAAAAACCCGCAGCTGGTATCAAGAAAAAAAACAAGAAAATCAGCATAAAAAGCTTCCTGTAACCTGTGATACCTGATAAAATTTTTTTGAGTAAAGCATAACGTTTAAAAACCACGTCTATGAATACCGAAAGTGCCGCCTTGCGGGCAGCACTTTTAAAGTTGCATATTAAGTGGATTTAGAATTTTGCTCCTATGGAGATAAAAAAGTTTCTACCGTCTGCGGGTAAAGCACCGGGACCCGGATAGCCACCTGCACGACGGGTGAAGTATCGAACATCACCGACATTATTTATACCCGTTTTAAGATTGAAGTTGGAGCCAAATTTATACGAGGCCGTAAGATCGGTTACCTTATAAGATGGTATCAATCCATTTTGAGCATTTGCGGATGGTTTAACTGTGTTGTTAGCATCGCTGAAGGTTTCGCCAACACTGCTTAACTGGGCAGTTAGCATTAGCTTTTTATATGTTGCTGTTACTCCTCCCCTAAAAATATTTGAAGGCGCATTTTCTACTTTTTTGCCTTTGGTGGCTGCATCTTTATGGTTACTGCTATACTTAGCATCGAGATAGCTATATGAACTAAAGATTAAAAGGTCAAATCCATTTACCAGTTGAAACGCCCTGATTGGGTTGAACTCAACATAACTTTCAACACCTTTACTGGTAGAGGCACCTACGTTTGTAACCAGCCTGTATGTTGCACCGGTTGGCGTGATACTTCCCACACGGTTGTTGTATTGAAGGTAAAAAGCACTTACATCAAACTGCAGGTACGATTTTACTTTACCACGGTAACCGAGGTCGAGGTTATAACCCTTTGCATCTTTTAAATCGGGATCAACTACGTCGGTTGAAGGCGGTGCCTGCAAGTTGGCAAATTGTATAGGGCGGTATGCCTGGGTATAGTTTCCGTACAATTCTGTTTCTTTTGTTACATGGTATTCAGCACCTATTCCCCCTAATAAAAAGCTACGGCTGCGGGTTATATTCTGCAGGAGAATTTCTGAGCCGTTGGAGGCATATCCGTTTCGTCCGGTTGCCGAACCTTCGAGCCATTCGTAACGTACGCCGGGAATGATCAATAATTTCTTTCCAACCCTAAATATGTTTTCGACAAACGCTGCTGCATTCCTCGATTTAAAAGTAACATCACGTCCATAGGTACCTATCAATGTCATATTGTAATCGCTGCCGGTGGTTCCTTTTCCATCCGCACGCCTGTAGGTGCTACCGGTATACAACCTGATACCACCTGAAATGGTGTTGTTCATCTTGCCGAGATTGTAATCGGTGATAATGCGACTTTCCAAAGCATAGTTGCGATATTGGTCAATATTCAATATCCGGTTATTATTGGTGCCGGTTGCAGCATTAATACTATCCTTTACGGTAATGCCCTGCAGGTAACCAACACTATTTCGATCTCCGATAGTGGCATATAATTTAGTATTCCACCGGGTGTTTTCGTTAATCTTATAGTTGGCAATCAAAGCTGGCGAAGTCCATGTAATATCGAACCAGTTACGGCTTCTGAAACTTTTTTTTGTGTCGGCATACACCATGCTATCTGTAAGTCCGCCGGGTTGCTGGCTGCGAATATTAGAACGCATCAATTCGGCTGTTAAGGAAAATTTTGGCGATAAATAATAGGTAACTGTTCCAAAACCGCCATTTGTGTAGAACCGGCTGTTTTGTCTATAGCCATCGCCCTGGCGGTGATCGAAAAATCCATAATAATGAAGCTTATTGGTTTTACCTCCAATGGCATTGTAGGTGTTGAACAAGCCATTGCTGCCTGCGGTTTGTTGCGTTTCGAATTGAAATTTTTTGGTGATTTCGCTACCATTGCGAAGTATATAATTGATAAGTCCGCCAAACTGGGGGCCATATTGTAATGCTCCCTGGCCCCTAACTACTTCAATACGTTGCACAGCTTGTAGCTGAGGGTTGTAGTAAGCCTCTGGATAGCCGAATGGATCTGCTGCTATATCGTAACCATTCTGGCGAATGTTGAATTCCCAGCTTCTGTTGGGGCTCAATCCACGGGCTGCAATTCCAATCTGGATGCCGCTTGGGTCACTTTCCCAAATGTGAATGCCAGGCACTTTGGCCAAAACCTGGCGCATGGTGTTGGTAACTACATTACCCTGCACATTATCTAAAACAATTAGTGCATTTTTTTTGCCTGCGTAAATATTGGTACCAACTATTTCGGGCATTTGCTGGTAATCGCTGCTACTGCCACGACCAACCACCGTAACATCTTCAAATTTTTCCTTTTTAACAAGGGTATCTAATTTGGTTGTTTGGGCACTGACCTGCAGACCTAATAATATTGATGCTGCTAAAATATATTTCCTTTTCATAATTGCTTTTAGTGAAGTGCAAAAGTGCCCTGTAACAATTAAGGTGCACTGCCGAATCAGGAAAAGTGATTAACGAAATAAGGAAAAGTGATAAATGCAAAGTTGACAATAATACTTAATTTAGTACTTAAAAAGGTACCTAAATGGAAGTTTTAAACTACACAGAGTTTCGAAAAAATCTTACCAAGAGCCTCAATAAAGTGAATGAGGATTCTGAAATGTTGATTGTTTCAAGAAGTAAGGGAAAAAATGTTGTGGTAATAAGCCTTGAAGAGTTTAACTCCATAAACGAAACATTGCACCTGGTAAACAGTACAGCAAACAAGCAACGCCTTGATGCAGCTATAAAGGAGATGGAACAGGGCAAATTCTCAACACACGCCTTAATTGTTTGATATGGAACTTGCCTGGCAAACTAATGCATGGGAAGATTATTTACATTGGCAAAAAGAGGACAAGAAAATACTTCAAAGGATAAACGAATTGATAAAAGATACCTTGAGATCTCCATTTAAGGGTATTGGAAAACCAGAACCATTAAAGGGCAATTATGCAGGTTGTTGGAGCAGAAGAATTACAGATGAACACAGGCTGGTATATAAAATTAGGGAAGACCGTCTTCATATTTTACAATGCCGGTACCACTATAGTTAAACCTTATCTTCCAAATACTTTTACACCACCAATATATGTTGCCAACACTGATGTGTTAAGAATGTCCTTATCATCCACCTTTAGAAGGTCTTTATCCAGCATAATGAAATCTGCTTTTTTTCCCACTTCAATACTACCCACTTCTTTTTCTAAAAAGCCTGCTTTGGCAGCCCAGGTGGTCATACCTTTTATGGCCTGTTCATGGGTCAATGCATTTTCAATTTGAAAACCATTTGCGGGAAATCCTTTGGCATCTTTACGTACCACTGCAGCCAAAAATGTTTTAAAAGGACTAATATCTTCAACGGGAAAATCGGTACCCAATGGTAGCCAGCCATTCTGATTTAGCAACTGCTTATAAGCATAAGCACCCTTAACTCTTTCAGCTCCTAACCTGTCCGCTGCCCAATACATATCGCTGGTGCCATGGGTTGGTTGTACGGATGGAACAATGGATGACTGTCCGAAAAGATTAAAATCATTTTGGTTGATGACCTGCGCATGTTCTATTCTCCAGCGTTTATCATTTTTTCCGTTCAATACTTTGTTGTAAATGTTGAGGATGGTACGGTTTGCGCTGTCACCAATAGCATGGGTACACATTTGAAAATCGGTCTTGGCCAACACCCGGGCAAGGCTGTCGTAATGGTTGATGTTACTCAGCAAAAAACCACTCCAACCAGCACGATCGGCATAGGGCTGCAACAGGCAGGCGCCCCGGCTACCCAACGCACCATCGGCATATACTTTTATTCCCTTTACAAACAACTTATCGGTTTTATAGGGGCCTTTGTCCAGGTACATTTTGTAATTAGCAGAGTCATCGCTTAACATTACATACATACGCATGTTAAGCTTCCCTTCTTTTTGTAATCCATCAATGGTTTGTACATCTTTATAACTAAGACCACAATCGGTGACCGTGGTAAGACCAACTTTAAAGCAACTATCCTGCGCAGCAGACAGCCATTTTACATAATCGTCAATTGTTGCAACAGGAAACTTTACAGTGATAAGGTCGACTGCATTATCGATCATAACACCGGTTAGTTTACCGTCTTTCATTTCCACCTCTCCGCCTGTAAGCGCCTGGCCTGCCGTTACTCCGGCAAGGTCTAACGCCTTTTGGTTTACAACGGCTGCATGCCCGTCAACACGGGTTAATATTACCGGACGATCCGTAAAAAGTTTGTTGAGCCTTTCGTTGGTGGGGTATTGCTGATACTTCCAATCGTTCTGGTCCCAACCCCTGCCTTTTATCCAAAGTTCCTGCGGATGTTCATCTGCGAATTTTTTAACCCGGCTTACAACTTCATCCCAACTGGTAGTACCAAACAAATCTACCTGGAACAACGATTGTCCATATCCAACAAAATGGGCATGCGCATCAATAAAGCCGGGGTAAACCGCTTTGCCGGCTGCATCAATGGATTGCTTTGCTTTGTATTGTTTTAAGATGTTTGCATTGGTACCCACAGCTACAATTTTTCCATCACTCACGGCAAATGCTTCAGCTGTTGAAAACTGTTCGTCTACGGTATAAACTACTGCATGGTGTACAATCAGATCCACCTGTTTTGAATTACTGCACGAAGCGAAAAGAACCAATGAGATGAGCGCAAAAAATAGGATCCTCATAAAGTATATTATTGAAACAAATATAAGTTTTGCAGGTACATCACCACGCATTGGAAGGGTACTTCCTAGATTGCCGCTGTTGGTCAGGCGACCAACAGCGGCGCAGCAGGCCATTGGCGGTCGCCTGACCGCCAATTGGTCCCCATTGAGGTGCGACAATTTAGGATGCCCCCCATTGAAAGGTGCCCTGAGATATAATAATGTTTTAGAACATTTCAATGGAAGAGAAGAAAAGAAACTATCTCCTGCTACGTATCAACTTATAAATTTTGATAGCGCTCACTAGTAGGATTATAAATAAAATCAAACCGGTTAACCCCCAAACCCAACTTAGGTTTTGCTTTACTACAACCAGCATTACTATGGCTATTAAAAAAATGGTAGCCATTTCGTTCCATACCCGTAATTTTTGAGAAGAAAATTTGAAGACCCCCTGCAACTGCTGCTTATAAATTGCATGTAATGAAAACTGATAGGCATACAAAAGGCTCACAAAAACAAGCTTGATCCACAACCACGAAGGAACGTTTGAAAAGTAACCTGTTAAATACATAACCAACGTACCAAATATTATGGTAAGTATTGCTGATGGCCACGTAATACCAAGCCAAAGCCGTTTGATCATTATTGTGAACTGGTTACGAAGTATATTTTTTTCTACCTCACCCTTCTCACCTGCTTCGGTATTGTAGATAAACAATCGCACGATGTAAAACATACCACTAAACCAGGTTACAATAAATATAATGTGAAGCGATTTAAGGTAGGGAAGCATTATGTTTTAACAGAGATTGGTACACTAATTTAGTTGCTGGAAAATTCCATACGGATGGTTATAGAACCGGTCTTATTTTTTTCTGAAGTATTAAAAGCACCTCCATAACTGTAATCTTCGTTACTGTTTTTACCGGTGATTTGAAACACACCCATGGTTGCTTTCTTCAATCCGCCCAAAGATGCACCGGCATTACTTGCTATGCTTTCGGCACGCAGTTTAGCATCCTTGCTGGCTTTACCTAAAAGGTCAATTTTTATATCAGACAGTTTAGAATAGTAATACAAGGGGGGTGAAGAATTCAGTTCAATACCTGTCTCGATCAATTGCGTTATCTCACGGGAAATTTGCTCAACCCTCGATACATCAACTGACTCAACTTTTACCGTTTGTGATAAGTTATAACCAGAAAATTCCTGGCTTGTCTGGCGACCCAATTCATCTGTTCTGCTATTAAATTCCTTATTGATGACTACTGATGAAAACACCAATTCCCCATCTTTAATTCCTTTGCCTTTTAAATAATTTCTTATTGAATTTTCATCCTGCTTTAGCGATGAATAAGCACTCTTTAAGTCGAGAGACTTGCGGGAGTAATAGCCATTCCATACAATAAGATCACTAACAAAATCCCTCTCGGCAAGACCGGTAACTACAATGGTTTCCCCTGCTTTAGAACGATATTTAAAAGAGGTACCCGCTACCCAAAAAGCAATGATGAGAGCAAGCCCAAGTACTATAGAACCAATAACAAATTTTGAAGTGGTAAGCATGTGTATGAAGGATTAAGAATACTCAATAAATATAGAAGGAAAACTTCTTATCTGAAAGATTATTGTCAGGCATGTAAAATCATTTCTCTGTTACCACTGGAAAAATCATTTACATAGGTTTTAAGTGCTTGTATCCATAATGGCTGAATGTTCATGCAGGGTATAAAAGTAAATTCTTCGCCACCGGCGTGTAAAAATTCTTCCTTCCCTTCCATTGATATTTCTTCCAGTGTCTCCAAACAATCGCTTACAAATGCCGGGCAAACTACCAGCAACTTCTTTACTCCTTCCTTGGGTAATTCTTCCAGGCGCAAAGCAGTGTACGGTTTCAACCATTCTTCGCGGCCTAATCTTGATTGAAAAGAAAAGCCGGTTTTTTCTTTTGGTAGCTGTAGTTTTTTAATAATAAGCTGTGTAGTAGTCCAGCACTGGTGACGGTAACAGGTTGCATGTGCTACAGAGGGCACCTCACAGCAATTTTCAACTTTTAAACAATGGTTGTGTGTTGGGTCGGCCTTGGTCATGTGCCGCTGGGGCAAACCATGATAACTAAATAAGATCTGGTCATAATCTTTTTGCAGGTAAGGCCTGATGGCTTCGGCCAGTGCATCTATATAATGTTCTTCGCTATAAAAAGGCTGCAGAAACGACAATTTAAAGTCGTACTTATTTTGTTTATGAACCGTTTTTGCATGCTCAACCGCCGTCTCGTAACTACTCATTGCATAATGCGGATATAACGGAATGGCCAACACTTCTTCCAGTCCATCAACCTTTGCAAGCAGGCTTTCAAAGGCGCCTTTCATAGTAGGCGTTCCATAACGCATGGCAATTTCAACAGGCTCTTCTACCTGCTGTTGCAAAGCTGCCTGTTGGTGTTGTGTATTAACCACCAGGGGCGATCCTTCTTTCGTCCAAACCTTTTTATAGGCTTCTGCCGATTTTGGCGACCTGAATGGAACGATGATTCCACCAATTAAAATTTTGCGAAAAAGCCAGGGATAATCAATTACCCTTTCATCCATTAAAAACTCTGTCAAATATTTCTTTACATCTTTAACCTCAGTGCTATCCGGCGAACCCAGGTTCATTAATATTATTCCACGCTTTGCCATATAAAAATTTGATGTGCAAATGTAAAACGCACTATACAACCAAAAGTTTGTTTTTTAGTATTGCTTCATTGACTTTTGCCCAAAACAATTTCTAAACGGCTGGTCAGTTTGCATTTACTGTAACAATATTCATTGAGAATGATATCGTCCATCCTGGTCAGACGGCCTTGGCATATCTCTTGATTTACATTAACCAGGTGAATGAGCTAATAATAAATTTGTTTGAAAACAGGACCCCGGTTACCTAAAACAATGATTAAAATCATGCTTATTTATGACTTTTGCATGACAGAGAAATTGGGTGCGACAAAAGCCTGCAAGTACCTTTGTAGCCACGAATTATAGAAAATAAATGTTTCAGCAGACCGAGAGTAATTTATCTAAGTTTTACATCGCAGGCATTAACTATAAGAAAACCGACGCTTCTATACGAGGACAGTTTGCTGTAAACAACGATCAATACGCCGCCATTTTACAAGCCGCTCCACAGTTTTGCATTTCCGAATGTTTTATTTTATCTACTTGTAACCGTACCGAGATTTACGGCTTTGCCGAAGATGTAAACCAATTGATCCAATTGCTTTGCACACAAACCAGCGGTACATCAGAAACATTTACAAAGCTTAGCTACGTTTACAATGGCAAAGAGGCCATTCAACATTTATATGAAGTCGGCTCTGGTCTTGGAAGCCAGATATTGGGCGATTACGAAATCATCGGTCAAATTAAATCAGCAATAAAAATTTCTAAAAAGTATGGCTTTATAGGAACGTTTACCGAACGTTTGGTAAACAGTGTACTTCAATCTACCAAAGTAATTAAGAACCAGACAGCCCTTAGCGGTGGTACCGTTTCAGTTTCATTTGCTGCTGTTCAATATATAAAGAAGCATGTTGAAGACATGGCTTCTAAAAAAATCTTGTTGCTCGGCGTTGGTAAAATAGGACGCAATACCTGCAAAAACCTGGTGGATTACCTGGGCGCTACCAACCTTACTTTAATAAACAGGAGCGAAGAAAAAGCTGCTGAGCTGGCTACTGAACTAAGTCTGCAATACGCAACCATTAACGACATACCCACTTA
>JBBQVY010000214.1:0-8400 GCA_038211085.1 Chitinophagales bacterium
GAATTTAAAATAAAGAATGAAGGCCTGAACATGGAAGACCTTGAACTTGAGTTGATTGATTTTGGTTTAGAGGAAATTGGTGAAGACAGCGAAGGCAACATAGTTTTAAGAACTCCATTTGAAGAGTTTGGCAACATGACCAAAGCCCTTGAGGATAAAAAGATAGAAGTGATTACTGCCGAACTTACCCGCATACCAACCACAACAGTTGAGCTTGAGGAAGAACATGCCAAAGATGTGCTGGAATTAATTGATAAACTGGAGCAGGACGAAGACGTTCAGAAGGTTTACCATAATTTGAGGTAGGTTATTCCAAACTATACTTTTATTTGATTTCTGCCCGGAGAATTTGTTTCTCCGGGTTTTTATTTTTCAGCTCCTGCAAAAGGAAAGGCCTGAATGGCCCAAACACCTTAGCCTTGGGTGAAGCCCAGGGAATATCCCCCGTAGCAATCAACCAGCCCTGAAGGGCAGCCCCCATAAAAGATTGTTTTCAAATATATGGTTTGCCCCTCCCGGGCAAAAATGGATTTGGGATTATCGTTTGCTACATAGCGGTTACGCCGCTGGCGTAAAAACCATGCAGGACAGCCGGAAACCAAATGCATTTTATGATTAACAGATGTGCAGGGGATTGTGAAACAAGTTTACGATGACATTGTTGAAGTGCTTGTAAATCAAAAAAAAAAAATTGCAACCATTACTACAACTCCGTAATAACCATTTTTTAAGGGGCACCCTGATGGTTAATTCAGGATGGTCCTTTTATTAAGATGTTAAATTGGTTTTGGAAGTTGTTGAACGATTTGAGCCGGAGGCTCAACCGCTCTGTAGAACTTTATGAATCAATTTCGATTTCCTGCCCCAGAGGGGCAGCCCCCATAAAAGGTTGTTTTAAATAGACGGGTTGCCCATCGTATACAGTTTGTTTCATGTATTGCATTCTCGCAATCAAATTTACAAACCACCAGCGTATTTGTACAGTGATGTATTTCAAAATTAAGAGCACGACCCAATAGTATTTGTCTCGCCCTTTCAGTGCTTATATTATGAATTCTAATTGTGCCCATGGGCTGAACCTGCGGTTGGGATGTTTAGGGCTTTCAGGGTTGGCTGATCTCACAGGGCCTCAGTTTTTCAAGGTGATGCAATACTCAAAACAGGAAAATTTACAAGCATTGTAAAACAGCGTATGCATGCGATAACTTATTTGCCTTAACTTTTCGTGCATCAAATAAATAAGCAACCTCATGGATGTATTGAGTCACATTTATAAACACAAAATAGTAGCCATATTACGCGGTGTACCGCCACAGGATGTAGTAGCGATTGTAAAAGCTTTACATGAAGGAGGTATCAGGCTAGTAGAGATAACGCTTAACTCTGCCGGAGCTCTAACATCAATTGAAGCTATTGCCAAAGAAATGAAAGAGGATGTGATGGTTGGTGCTGGTACGGTACTGGATGCATCATCAGCAAAGGCTGCTATCAACTCCGGTGCACAATTTATTATTTCACCTTCGGTAGATGAAGCCACCATAACAGCCACCAAAAACTTGCATAGTGTGAGCATACCCGGCGCATTTACAGCAACCGAAATTGTACATGCCCACAGGTTAGGCGGTGATATAATAAAACTCTTTCCTGCTAGTGCAGGGTTGGGTTATTTTAAAGACATCAGGGGTCCACTAAACCACATTCCAATGATGCCTACCGGAGGCGTAAACCTGCAAAACATTTCAGATTTTTATAAAGCCGGTGCCATAGCCTTTGGCATAGGCAGTGCCCTGGTTAAGCCGCAAATACTAACTGACGAATACCTGCAACAATTAACTACCACTGCCCGCCAATATGTTGATGCAGTGGCCTAAACCGTATTACACATTGCCATATGAAACTTGCTGATACATCCAGGCCAACAAAGGTGCGTTATGGCATTCTTGCAGCCATCTTTATAAATGTGGTCATCAATTATATGGATAGAAGCAACATCTCAGTTGCAGCCACTGCCATAACAAACGACTTTCAGTTATCCCCTGTTCAACTTGGTATTATTTTCTCCGCGTTTGGATGGTCGTATGCAGCATTGCAAATACCCGGCGGAATATTGGTAGACAAATACGGCCCCCGCCTGGTGTATACCTTTAGTCTTTTATGCTGGTCGCTGGCAACTTTGTTCCAGGGGGTTATAAAATCATTCAACGCCCTGTTTCTTTTGCGCATGGCGACCGGTGCTTTTGAAGCCCCTGCCTTTCCTGCTAATAACAGGGTGGTGACTAGTTGGTTTCCCGATAAAGAAAGGGCAACCGCTATTGCAGTGTACACTTCCGGACAATTTATTGGGCTTGCCTTTTTAACCCCTGTGCTCGTAACCATTCAATATTACATGGGTTGGAGAGGCCTGTTTATTATTACGGGCTTGACAGGAATGTTATGGGGTATTGTATGGTATTATATTTATCGAGATCCTTTGCAACACGCCAAAGTAAATAAGGCAGAGCTGCAGTACATAAAAGATGGCGGAGGTGTAATAGATGCCGGTGTTCAAAACAATAATAAAACAAAAACATCCTTTAAACGTAGTGACCTATTAAAAGTGTTCTCATACAGAAAGCTATGGGGAATTTACCTGGGTCAATTTGCAATAAATTCTACGCTCTGGTTTTTTCTTACCTGGTTTCCCACCTACCTCGTACAATATCGTGGCCTCAGTTTTATTAAGTCTGGCTTTCTTGCATCAGTTCCTTTTTTAGCAGCCTGTGCAGGTTTGTTGTTGTCTGGCTTTCTATCTGATTACCTGTTGAAAAAAGGCGTCTCCGCAGGCGTGGCCCGAAAGGCGCCGGTCATCATTGGTCTGTTGTTATCGGTCTGCATCATCGGCGCCAATTATGTTACCAATACAACACTCATTATCCTCTTTATGAGCATTGCCTTTTTTGGAAATGGGTTTGCTTCTATTGCCTGGATATTCGTTTCGGCAATAGCACCCGTTAAACTAATTGGGCTTACAGGAGGTGTTTTTAATTTTATTGGCCAACTGGCTTCCATTGTAATACCTATTGTTTTAGGTGTGCTGGCAAAAGATGGAAACTTTGCACCTGCTTTATCCTTTATAGCTATCCTTGCTTTTGCAGGTGCATGTTCTTATATTTTCCTGGTTGGTAAAGTTGAACGGATTGTACTGGATGATCCTTTAACCGTTACCTAAAAATTATACTACTACCATGCAAACATTTTTAAGCTGCGACTGGGGTACTACCAATTTTAGAATAAGGCTTATAGACATAGCAACCGGTGCAATTATATCAGTAATAACTGCCAGTGAGGGCATTCAGTCAACGTATAATGATTGGCAACTTGCATCCAAATCATCTGAGGAAAGGCTCACATTTTATCAATCCAGAATTGCTGTTGCAATACATGAGTTACAAGTAAGCTATGGGCATTCACTTCAAAACATTCCTATTGTAATTTCAGGTATGGCCAGCTCTTCCATAGGTATGATGGAACTGCCGTACCAACAAATCCCGGTCAATTTATGTGCAGGTAACCTGGAGTATGCAGTGATTGAAGCAACTGAAAAGTTTAATCATACTACGCTACTTATATCAGGCATTAAAAGCCAGGATGATGTTATAAGAGGAGAAGAAACCAAAATCTTTGGTTGTTTTCAGGAAGATGTAAGAGGGAAACAGTTATTTATCTTACCCGGTACGCATCCCAAACATGTAATTACAGAAGAATCAAAGCTCACCTCATTCTCCACGTTTATGACCGGCGAAATGTTTAACCTTCTTTCCACCCAAAGTATTTTAAATGCGAGTGTTGAAGAAGAGTCTTTCAGAAATGAAAACACTGCTGCATTTGCAGCAGGTGTTATCAAGGGGGCATCATCTAATATTTTACATAGTCTTTTTACAACAAGAACCAATCAACTTTTTAACAGGTACAATAAAACTGATAATTATTTTTACCTGAGCGGCCTGCTCATTGGTCATGAATTAAAAGAAGTTAGCAATACAGATTTTGATAAAATATACCTGGTTAGCAACAAAACCATGGGGCAAATGTATATAACAGCCTTAGAGGTTTTACTCCCAAACCAACACATTCAAATCATTGATAGCGACCAGGCACTCATTATGGGGCAACTCAAAATTGCCAAAGCCTTTCATTTTGTATAGCCATCCAGCGATCATAAAGTCTCCTGCGATTTACATGTATGTTCCCATTAAGAAGATGACGCTTTCATATCTCTTTAACCTATTCAATAATTTATTACTGCCTATTGTTTATTAATTTCGGTACTCCAATAAATGCACATAAATTAAAATAAGTACTCATGAAAAAAAGTGGTTTATTATTCTTCCTCCTGGCGGTAGCCGTAAGCAATACTGTTTTTGGCCAGGTTGGTACAACAGACGTTGATGCTGGCAAACCAGGTGAACTTCAATATTCGAAGGTTAATGTTGATACCCTATACACCGAATTAAAAAACCCCTGGGGTATGGCATGGTTAACAGACGGCAGAATGCTGGTAACAGAAAGAGCGGGAGAAATTTTGGTATTTAAAAACGACCAGTTTACAGGTATAAAGTTGAAAGGTGTACCCGAAGTTTTTAATGATGGACAGGGAGGTTTGCTGGATATAAAAACCCATCCTGATTATGCTAAGAATGGCTGGATTTATATAACCTATGCCAAACCGGTTGAAGGAGGTGCTACCACCGCAGTTATGCGTTTTAAATTGAAGGGAAACGAGCTGGTAGACAAGCAGGAAATTTTTACTGCCAAACCTTATATTAAAGCAAACTTTCACTTTGGAAGCCGCATTGTTTTTGATAAGAAGAATTACCTGTTTGTAAGCTCAGGCGAAAGAGGTACCCAGCCTAAAGTTCAGGAACTTGATAACGACCATGGAAAAATACATCGTTTGTACGATGATGGTCGCGTACCCGAAGACAACCCATTTGCAAAGACCAAAGGCGCCAATGCATCTATCTGGACCCTTGGACATCGCAATCCACAAGGCATGGTATACGATGCTGCAAATGATCGTATATGGGAAGTTGAACACGGGCCAAAGGGTGGCGATGAACTGAACCTGATTGAGAAAGGCAAGAACTATGGCTGGCCTAAAACATCTTTTGGTATTAATTACGATGGAACCATACTTACACCTAATAAAGAAATGGATGATGTTACCAACCCTAAGCGTTATTGGGTGCCTTCTATGGCTCCATGCGGCATGACCATAGTAACAAGCAATCGTTATCCTGATTGGAAAGGTAATTTGCTGGTAGGCGCTTTGTCATTTACACACATTGCCCGCTTAAAAATGGACGGAACAAAGTTTGTGAGTGAGGAGAAATTATTACAAGGTGTAGGACGCGTACGCTGTGTGGCTCAAAGCCCCGATGGATACATTTATGCTATAACCGAAGGACCTGGAAAGTTGGTTAAACTAACCATGTAAAATAATATTTGAAGATTGAAAAAGGATGGGTTAATCGCCCATCCTTTTTTTATGCAACAAGGTTATTCTTGCCAAAAAATCGTGATTAGTTAAAAGCCCACGCCTTTGGTTTTAGTTTGAATACGGCATAAAATATTGTTAGCAGTTATATACAAAACAGAGCCATCGTTGCCCCAGGCGCAATTAGCAGTTGGTTGTAGGGTGTCTATTCTTCCCAACAACTTACCCTCGGGTGTAAGTACCAGCACTCCTCCCGGCCCGGTTGAAAAAATAATTCCATTCTTATCTATTTTTAAACCATCTGGCAATCCTGCTAATCCTTGCTTTACCAAAGGAGTAGCATCATACAACAATTTTTTATTACCAAGCATACCATCCTCCTTTACATCATACGTATATATGTATGCTTTGTCAGGCAACGACTGGTTTACGTACAAAACTTTTTCATCAGGCGAAAAGGCCAAACCATTTGGGGTAATGTCATCAATCAACAAGGTTACTGCTCCCTTTTTATCCAGGCGATAAACGCCTAAGACACCTGTAGTTTTTTGGGTAGGTAAGCCATAGGGCGGATCAGTAAAATAATAGTCGCCATTGCTTCTTTGAACAATGTCGTTTGGGCTATTAAATTGCTTACCCTTATAATTATCCGCCAGTGTTCGTTTTACTTTTGTCTTCAGGTTCATAGCCGAAACCCTCCTGTCGCCATGCTCGCAGGCTACCAGTTCTCCACTCTTATTTAGAATCAGTCCATTGCTTCCAGGTTCACCACTATAGTTGCCAGTTCCTGTATAGCCAGAGGGCTGCAAGAAAGGTATTGCACCCTCCCCTTCTTTCCATTTAAAAATAGTGTTGCGTTTTACATCGGAGAACAACAGGTAGTTACCATCTTTTACCCAAACCGGTCCTTCAGACCAAAGAAAACCATCGGCAAGTATTTCTATAACTGCACGCGCATCTACCAGTTCATTAAACATAGGATCGAGTGAAATAATTTTGCCAACAGTTTGTTTTTGTTGTGCACCTGCCATGGTAGTTGATAAAATAAAAAGCCCTGTTGCTAACATCTTAGTCATCATTTTTTGTTATTAAAGTTAGAAGAATAAAGTGTTGATACATTAATTGTAAGCATATGCTATGGAACAAACATATAATATCCAAAATAAGCAAACGATCCTGCTAATCGTAAAAAATCCTCCACACAAAATTGTAAATCAGGGCGTAATGTTATTTTTATTTTCTATAATAATAGCATGAAGAAATTCTTACTTACCATAATATTGACTTTGCCATTTTCTTATAACATGGCCAAAACCAAAACCCCGGCCTCACAATTATACCAGGGCACTTTGGTTAGACCCGATGGCAACAACATCATTTTTACATTTGAATTACATAAGCAATTAAAGCGGCCAGTTCTTTACCTTTTAAATGGCAGAGAAAGACTAAAGGTTGACAGTGTACGCATAACTGTCGATTCGGTTTTTATAAAAATGCCTTTGTTTGAATCTTATTTCAAAGCGGCAATTAACAGTAATACGTGGTCAGGTTTATGGATAAAAGAAACATCCAAAGGCACACAACAAATGCCATTTAATGCCCGGCCTGCTGCAATACGTTTTCCTTTAATTAAAGGTATTGCCAGGTATTCTATTACGGGAAGATGGCAGGCAGATTTTGCCAGCGATTCAGGTAAAGCAATAAATGCAGTGGCTGAGTTTCAACAACAAGGCAGCAACTTAACCGGAAGCTTTTAACAACTACAGGCGATTACCGCTACCTCTCCGGAATAGTCACAGGTAACCAGTTACAACTTTCCACTTTTGATGGCAGCCATGCCTTTTGATTTACGGCTGACATTACTGCCAACAACAAGATCAGCAATGGTAAATTTTATTCGGGTAAAACATTTGTTGATGAGTGGAATGCAGAAAAGAAATCATTTGCTGTAGTGCCACCTTACGCTTCGGCTATGTATTTAAAAACGGGCGAAAGCACCCTTAATTTTCGCTTTCCCGATCTTGACAGCAACCTGGTTGCTATAACCGACGACCAGTTTAAAAACAAGGTAGTGGTTATACAATTGATGGGCTCGTGGTGCCCGAACTGTATGGATGAAACAGCTTTCTTTAGTGAATATTACACAGCAAACAAAATCCGTGGCGTAGAAGTTTTGGGCCTTGCATACGAATACTCCACCAACTTTGCCAGGGCAAAACAGGGACTGCTAAAATTCAAACATCGTTTTAATGTGCAGTACCCTCTATTGTTTACGGGGGTTTCCATTTCGGATGAATTACGGACTGAAAAACACTACCTCAATTAACTTCCATTAAAGTGTTTCCATCCTCCATTATCCTGGACAAAAAGGGTGTTGTGCGTAAACTTGATAATGGCTTTTATGGTCCTGGCACGGGCATTCATTACGAGCAGTACAAAATAGAATTTAATGAAACGATCAACAAGTTGTTGAGTGAATAAGGGCTTGCTTTCCCATGCTATTTTTGTAAGATGTCAGTAAAGCGATACCCTGTTCCATGCACGGTATGGATGTAATCTTGAGCACCACCTTCTACCAGTTTTTTACGCAGGTTTTTTATATGAGTGTATATGAAATCGTAATTGCTAACCTGCTCGTATTCATCACCCCAAATGTGTTGAGCAATGGCCGATTTGGTAAGTACCCTTCGTTGATTGGCAATAAAAAATTCGAGCAGTTGGTATTCCTTATCTGTTAATATAATGGCCTTTTCATTTATATATACCTGCTGTGCTTCGGGGTTAAGGCCTATCTCGTTAAATTTTATGATGGTATTGCCACCAAAATTTCTGCGACGGATAATGGCATTGATTCTAGCATTTAATTCTGATAAATGAAATGGCTTGGTTAGGTAATCGTCTGATCCTAATTCCAGCCCCTGCAA
>JBBQVY010000215.1:0-8362 GCA_038211085.1 Chitinophagales bacterium
ATTGCCTACCAGGTATTAAAGAAAAACCAGTTGAGCGTTACAGAAAGCCGCAAACAAATACTGGAGCTTTTTTACGAGAAGAACAATGCTTTAGAACATAACGATATTGAAAAAATTACGGGTGAAAAGATTGACAGGGTAACTATCTATCGTACGTTACAAACCTTTGTTGAAAAAGGTATTATCCATACTATACCTACAGCCGATAACTCGGTGCGCTATGCTTTGTGTAAAGATGAATGTACCGAAGGGCATCATCACGATAATCATGTACATTTTATATGCAACATATGCGGTACCACCTACTGCCTTGAAGCGGTGTCAGTACCTGATATACACCTGCCAAAAGGCTTTAAACCTGAGCAGATTGAAGTAGTTGCTACGGGAAAGTGTAAGAATTGTTAGCAGCTAAAACGCTTACAATTTTTCGTACAGGTCTCTTAGTTTTTTACGGGTGATGATTTGTTCCCAATTCTTGCCCAAAGCATTTTCCCATAGCGGTTTCATTACCATGCTTACATCAATCATTTTATCAAAGTCTTCGTCGCTAAGACTGGCGCATATACCTGTGGGTATTTCAATGTTATTCTTGTCTACCATTTTTTTAAACTCAGCCACCCCTTCGGGGTAGTATTCTTCAAGGTGGTTCATTACTATGCAATTACCAATGCCATGTTTGGTACCCAGTAAATAACTAAGACCATAACTTACGGCATGCGCCACACCTACCTGGCTATAGGCTATGCTCATTCCACCGGCATAACTGGCCATCATCAGTTTATCGTCACTTTCATTATCCCACGTGTCTTTGGTAAGAAACACCTCGCGGCAAAGCTCCAGTGCTTTTTCGCCATAGCTTTTACTAAACTCGTTTAGGAAGGTTCCCTGCAGGCTTTCTATACAATGTATGTAACAGTCCATGCCGGTATAAAATCGCTGGTTAACGGGTACATTGGCTGCTAACTCGGGGTCTAAAACTATTTGGCTGAACGGTGTAAAATCGCTGTTCATGCCCAGCTTTTTGGTGGGGCCGGTTAGCACAGTAGTACGGCTTACTTCGGCGCCTGTACCACTTAAAGTAGGGATACCGGCTTTGTAAACACCTGGGTATTTTACCAGGTCCCAGCCCTGGTAATCGGCTGATGAGCCTGGGTTGTTCATCATTAAACTTACCGCTTTGGCAAGGTCCATGGTGGACCCGCCGCCTATGCCTATAACACCACTTACCGTTCCAAATTCTTCTTTTAAATCTTGAGCAAGTGCATCAACCTGTTTGGTCTTTGGCTCATAGGTTACATCGGCAAAAATTACCTTGTCATTTGCACGTACAGGTATGCGGTCAACTATATTTTTGGCAGTTGCTTCTGGTGCATTTTCAAAATGATGATCCACTAAAAAAACCATGGGCGAACCCTCTTTTCTATGTGGAGTAAGAATTTCATCCAGTTGGTTAAAACTACCCCTGCCATACACCACATAATCCACCATTTTAAAATTGCGAAAGTTGCTCATGCCGCTTAATTTTTTAGAATTGCGAAGTTAACGGGATAAATGTTTTTGACGATGGCAAAGCAAATCTTAAGATAGGTAAAGTGCCTTTGCCCGTTCCATATCTTCCGGTGTATCTATCTCGATACCCATGTATTCGGTCAATATCATTTTTATGGGTACACCATACTCAAGGTAACGCAGGCACTCAATTTTTTCAGCAGCCTCCAAAGGGGTCATTGGCCAATTTGTAAAATCAAGCAATGCCTGTTTTCTAAAAGCATATACGCCTATGTGTTCGTAATAATTAATTGTTAGGTCTTTGCTGCGCAGATAGGGTATAACGGAACGGCTAAAAAACAAGGCATTCATCTTTTTGTCAACCGCAACTTTTACATAGTTGGGATCATTGATAAATTGCTGTTCTTTCATTAGTTGCATAAGCGAGGCTACCTGTACCTGGCTGCCGGCTGCTCCTTCAAAAACATGTAGCAGTTTTTGCAAAGGTTCCTGTTGAACAAACGGTTCATCGCCCTGAACATTTACTACAATATCCACCTCTATATCTGCTGCCGCTTCTGCTATGCGGTCGCTGCCACTTTCGTGTTGCCGCAGGCTCATCACCGCTTTGCCTCCGTTACCGGTTATCTCTTTAAAAATTATTTCGCTGTCTGTTGCTACAATCACTTCATCAAATAACTGTGTAGCAACTGTGTTATCATAGGTATGCCGTATAATGGTTTTATCACCTAGTACCTGCATTAGCTTACCGGGAAAACGAGAGGCAGCATAACGTGCAGGTATAAGGGCTATTATTTTTGGTGAAGATCCGTTGATTATTAA
Source organism: Chitinophagales bacterium (assembly GCA_038211085.1). GTDB lineage: Bacteria > Bacteroidota > Bacteroidia > Chitinophagales > Chitinophagaceae > Segetibacter. The sequence continues at coordinate 2,332 of JBBQVY010000215.1, forward strand.
ACTCATTTTGTAAAAGCAAATTTCATTTGATAAATTAACAGTGGTAGGTAGATTGTAAAATTACTTAAGGGTAATTATTGTTGGGTTTGAACCGCTCCTTTATTTGCGGATGGCACTTCCAAAATATCATCAACAAACATGTTAGATTCAAAAGGACGTCTCAATAATTGCTTAAAGTCTTCGTCCCGCTCGTTTGGATAATACCGGTCAAGTCCATATTTAATTTTGCCTGGAGCTAATTGCATAAACGTACCCAGCAAACGGTCCCATACTGATAAAACAGCGCCATAATTGCTGTCTGTAAAAGGTTGTTTATAATGATGATGAACCTTGTGCATGTTAGGCGATACCAACACAAAACTCAACCATTTATCCAGCCAGGGAGGCAGCGATATGTTTGCATGGGTAAACTGCGTAGCCAGTACCAAAAGTGTTTGAAAGATCATTACAGCATACATGGGTGCACCAGCCACAATTACCCCGGCCAAAAAGAACAAGCCCCGCAACACACTCTCCACCGGGTGATGCCTCAGCCCGGTGGTTACATCTACACTATTATCGGCATGATGTACCACGTGAAAGCGCCACATCCATTTTACTTTGTGCTCGGTAATGTGTACCAGCCATCCCCCAAAAAAATCAAGCACTAAAAACGTAATAATTATTGAGAGAATAGTAGAAGCGCCTGCCCATTGAATAATACCTACATGATGCAGGCGGGTCCAGTCGGAAAGCAATATGATCAATACCGCAAAGCCTGTATGAATAATGAGGTGTATAACTGTAAAAGAGAAGTTTACGGTAGCATGACGGAGTTTACTTTTTTTATAGCGTAACGTAAGCAATGGAATACCACCTTCGAACAACCATAACAGTAGCATGCCGCTCACCAGCAGTAACAATCTCTCCAGTGGTCGCTGGTCGAGTGTTTGAAAATATTCCTGCAGGTTCCCTGTCATGGCAACAATTATTAAAGAGAACTAAAATTAAAAAATCCTTCCCATGTGGGAAGGATTAAGTTATATTAAATGAAGAGGTACTAATAAAACTCTGGATAGCTTACACATTCAGCATCAAAGGCATCACCAGCATTAACAACTCTTCGTCTGGCTCAGAGGTGGTTGGCTTAATAATACCTGCTTTGGTTGAAGTAGCCAGTTCAATTTTTATATCCTCCGTCTCGGCGGCATTCAACATTTCAATTAAGAAACGTGCGTTAAAAGCTATTTGAAGATCTTCTCCATCGTACTCACAACTCATACGCTCATTACCTTCAAAACTAAAATCCACATCCTGGGCTGCCATTTGTAACTCGCTACCGCTAATGGTTAAAGCTACCTGGTTAGTACTCTTATTACTAAATACACTTACCCTGCGCAACGATCCCTGGAAGTCAACTTTGTTAACCACCAGCTTATAAGGATTGTCTGTTGGTATTACTACTTTATAATCAGGAAAACGGGCATCAATCAATCTACAGATTAACTGCGTGGTACCATGACTTACAAAAAGGTGATTGCTATTATAAGAGACAGTAATTGAATCCTCATTGTCGGGCAATGCATTCTTTAAAAGGTTCAGTGGCTTTTTAGGAACGATAAAACTTTCAGTTTTTGGACATTTTACATCCGTACGCTTATAACGCACCAACCTGTGTGCATCCGTAGCTACAAACTGTATGGATGTTGGTGTAAGTTCAAAATAAACCCCCGTCATAGCAGGTCTTAAATCATCGTTACTAACAGCAAACAATGTTTTGTTGATGGCGGTTACCAAAGCACCTGATGGCATGGTAAAAGCCGTTGTGTCATCGGCGGCAGGCTCCTTGGGAAAGTTGTCCGGGTTCTCACCCATTACTTTGTATTTACCATTGTCGCTCGTAATCTCAATACCAAAATTCTTATCTATATTAATGGTCAGTGGCTGATCGGCCAGGTTCTTTAATGAATCCATCAAAATTTTTGAAGGAATACAAACCCTTCCATTATCCTTGCTCTCAACATCCATTTGCACCCGCATAACCGTTTCCAGGTCAGTAGCAACTATGTGAAGCTTTTTGTCTTCAATCTCAAATAAAAAGTCTTCAAGAATGGGTAACACGGTATTGCTGTTAATTACCCCGCTTATCTGCTGCAGGTGTTTTAACAGCGAAGAAGACGAAACTATAAACTTCATGGTTATGGCGCTATTTGGTATTAAAATGGACAAACCTACAGTAATTTGTCAATTGCACAAAGATAACCTGAGAAACTAGGGGCCACTTGCCTTAAAAGTTTGTAAAGGAATGCTTGCAGCATAATACTTATTACGGTTGTTTCATAAAAAAGAGAAATCTATCGACCAGAGAAGTTTCTAAAAATGATTTATTTGGATACCAGCTATGGTTTTTTATGGCATCCCCGTTGCCACGCTTCGAAGGCAATTTATTATAGCAGCGTGGCAGTTTACCCTGAGCTTGTCGAAGGGACGCAATCCCTGCCCGTTCGGTCAGGCGGGCTTTCATCTTTTGTAAAAATGGCATCGGCTTGCATTTTAATAAATGTTATGCTCTAACAAACTTTCTAAAATTATGTTTTGAAAATACCATGCGAACCAAAAAGCAGACTAAAGCCTTAACCAGGTAGGTACATAGGCACATAGATGCCCCATAGGCTCCTAAGTGTCTATTTACTTTTGTACCCTTAACGGAACCAAAGGGTCACATAAGCTCCTATGTCTGTATTTTCTTTGTATCTATGCGCCTCTTTTATTTGCCATAGATTTAGACCATTAAGCAAATGATAACACGTAAAGTTTTAACCAAAGAGCAGGCATTGCAAAAGATAAGGCATTATTGCACTTACCAGGAAAGATGCCATAGCGAGGTTAAAGAGAAGTTGTATGGCTTTGGACTACACAGGCAGGCAGTTGACGAACTAATCAGCGACCTGATTGAAAATAATTACCTGAATGAAGAACGTTTTGCCTGCCAGTTTGCTGGTGGAAAATTTAGAATGAACCATTGGGGTAGAATTAAAATTGTATATGCCCTGCGGCAAAAAGGTGTAAGCACTTATTGCATTAATAAAGCACTAAAAGAAATTAGCCAGCAAGATTATGAACAAACTCTTTTAAAGCTGGCTACAGCAAAATGGACTTTGCTTAAAGGTGAACATCACCTGTCTAAACAGGCCAAAGCTTATGCATACCTCCAACAAAAGGGTTTTGAATCGGACCTGATTTCTGCTGCAATAAAAACATTGAAGGAAAAGTAAACCTATGTTCTCCTGCAAAATTTGAGAGGAGTATAAATGCAGCATGTGTATGATAATTTTGATATTTTTAATGTAGCAATTCACCTGCTTGTTGCAGTTTAAAATTTAACTAATGTCATCTCTCACGTTCTCCTTAATTCAAACCAAACTATACTGGGAAGATAGAAAAGCCAACCTGCAAATGCTGGAAGAAAAGATTATGGGCATACCCGAGAAAACAGAAGTGGTGGTGTTGCCCGAAATGTTTACCACCGGCTTTAGCATGCAGCCTGAGTTATATGCTGAAACAATGGATGGAGCAGCCATTGAATGGATGAAAAGAATAAGTGCTGAAAAAAATATAGTACTAACAGGTAGCCTGATGATGCAGGAAGGTGGTGAATATTACAACCGGCTTATCTGGATGTTACCAAATGGTACATGGGGCCAGTACGACAAGCGTCATTTATTTGCCAATGGCAGTGAGCATGAGCATTACCTGGCAGGTCATAAAAGATTGATTGCATCCGTTAAGGGATGGAAGATCAATTTGCAGATTTGCTACGACCTGAGGTTTCCTGTCTGGGCACGTCAATCTATGGCAGCCAATGCAAAGGAAGACAATGGTCAAACCGATCAACAATTAGAATATGATGTGCTGCTGTATGTTGCTAACTGGCCCGAACCGCGCAACCATGCCTGGAAAACTTTGTTGCAGGCAAGGGCTGTAGAAAACCAATGTTTTGCTATTGGCGTTAACAGGGTGGGTACCGATGCAAATGGTTTGTACCATAGTGGCGATAGCATGCTGGTAAACCCAATGGGCCACCCGGTGTATCAAAAGGCTCACGATGAAGATATTGCTACTATCACTATTCAACGTGATGAACTGGATGAAGTAAGAAGAAAATTTCCTTTCTATAAAGACTCGGATCCATTTATGATTTTACATTAAACTTATGATTGCTTACTCGGCCGAAAAAATTTTTACCGGACATGATTGGTTGAACAATCATTCGATTTTAGTAGAAGATGGTACCATACGCGAGGTAATGCCAACGGACATGCTGCCATTTGATATTGATGAAGTACAGTTTGAATGGAACATGATTGTACCTGCTTTTATTGACCTGCAGATTTATGGGGCAGGTAATAAACTGTTTGCCATGTTTCCTGAAACGGATGCACTCGCCAGGCTACAACAACATTGTTATAAAGGTGGAACCCATTATTGCATGCCAACAGTAGCTACCAATGAGTACGAAGTGTTTTATAAGTGCATAGATGCTGTAAAAGCATATTGGACTAATGGTGGCACCGGCATACTTGGTTTGCACATTGAAGGTCCCTGGATTAATGTTGCTAAACGGGGAGCACATTTAGCTTCACTTATACATGCACCAACCATTGAACAGGCCAGGCATTTACTTGAGTATGGTAAAGGCATTATTAAGATGATTACGCTTGCCCCTGAAGTTTGCAGCCAGGATGTTATTGACCTGGTACAATCTTATGGAGTAGTTGTTTCGGCAGGACATACCAATGCAACATTCAATGAGGCAACCCTGGCATTTAATAAAGGCATACCTGTGGCTACGCATCTTTACAATGCTATGAGTCCTTTACAACACAGGCAGCCCGGTATGGTGGGCGCCGTTATGCATCATCCCCATGCAATGGCAAGCATAATACCCGATGGCCACCATGTAGATTTTGAAGCCATAGCAATTGCAAAAAAAATAATGGGCGACAGGTTGTTTATGATAACTGATGCCGTGACCGAAACTGAAAATGGTCCATATCCCCATATGCTTGATGGAGACAAATTTGTTTCTGAAGGCATATTAAGCGGGTCGGCAATTACCATGCTTAAAGGCGTTCAAAATTGCGTACAAAAAGTAGGGCTCAGTTTGGAAGAGGCCCTACGTATGGCTTCGCTCTACCCGGCAAAAGTTATTGGCTTGCAAAACCAGTTAGGCAGTTTAGCAAGGGGTCACAAAGCTGACTTTCTTGTATTGAATGAAAGACTGGGTATTGTTAACCGGGTTACGGCTTATGACTAAATTCAAGGATGCTTTAGGAGTCTCAATTAACCAGTTAAGTTCGCCTCATTCATTAAAGAGTGCTTTGTATATTTCATATTGTTTCCACTCTTTCAACTCCCCTGGTTGTAGCCCATCAAGGGTTAGATTTTCTATCCTGTATCGTATCAATCTTAAGGTAGCAAAACCCACCTTTGCAGTCATTCTACGTACCTGCCTGTTCTTGCCTTCTGTAAGGCTTAAGCTTAACCAACTGGTAGGTATGTTTTTTCTAAATCTAATAGGAGGATTTCGTTCCGGCACCTGTGGGTCACTCATAAAAATATTTGCTTTTGCAGGTTGTGTTTTATGCACTTTACCATCAATTGAAATACTTACACCTTTGCTTAAATCTGCAACTGCTTTTTCAGTTATCATGCCTTCTACCTGTACCCAATATTCTCTTTCATGCTGGTGCGATGGATGTAATAAGCGGTGATTGATTGTTACATCATCAGTTAAAATAAGCAGCCCCTCACTATCATAATCAAGTCGCCCAACAGGGTACACTTTGCCGGGCACTTTAAAGTAATCAGCAAGGGTTGACTTACCTGTTTGCGAAGTAAACTGGGTAAGCACCTGGAAGGGTTTGTATATGGTAAAATATCGTGACATAGGGGCATTAAAAAAGCCCGGTAAGTAGCCGGGCTTTGATATATGGATGGGTTAGTAAGTAGCAGGAAATAAATTTCCTTACACAATATTAAAAATACTTTT
>JBBQVY010000216.1:0-8330 GCA_038211085.1 Chitinophagales bacterium
GCAGTACCCAACTCACGATTTATTATTAATTGAATGGCCATGGCACGGCGCACACTCTCTTCGGTAGGGGTAGTTATGGCCTCGTCGTAAGCGTTAGTGTGCAGGCTGTTACAATTGTCGTAAATGGCATACAGGGCTTGCAGCGTGGTACGGATGTCGTTAAAGTCTATCTCCTGTGCATGCAGGCTTCTGCCCGATGTTTGAATATGATACTTTAGTTTTTGGCTTCGCTCATTGCCATTGTATTTATACTTGATTGCCTTTGCCCAAATGCGACGTGCTACTCTGCCGATTACGCTATACTCCGGGTCCATTCCATTGCTAAAAAAGAAAGAAAGATTGGGGGCAAAATCGTCTATATGCATGCCACGGCTGAGGTAGTATTCAACAAACGTAAAGCCATTGGAAAGCGTGAAAGCAAGTTGTGTAACCGGGTTGGCGCCAGCCTCTGCTATATGATAACCGCTGATGCTTACACTGTAAAAATTTCGTACGTTTTGTTTGATGAAATACTCCTGCACATCGCCCATAAGTTTAAGGGCAAACTCGGTGCTGAAGATGCAGGTGTTCTGTGCCTGGTCTTCTTTTAAAATATCGGCCTGTACGGTACCTCTTACCTGTGATAAGGCCTGTGCTTTTAGTTGCTCATATACCTCTGCCGGTACAACCTCGTTGCCACTTAGGCCAAGCAGTTGAAGGCCCAATACCTGTTGCTTAGTCTGGCCATGGTCGTTCAGTACTTCCACAGGGTGACGGCCGGGGGATGACGGGTCGTAGTAAACAGGCTTTTGAGCATGTTCATACTTTAAAGCAAACGCTTTTTCTACCGCATCCCATGCATTGTTTTCAGTTATCCATTTTTCGCATTGCTGGTCTATAGCAGCATTCATAAAAAAGGCCAGTAACATAGGTGCAGGGCCGTTAATGGTCATGCTTACAGAAGTGCGTGGACTGCATAAATCAAAGCCGCTGTACAGCTTCTTTGCATCGTCTACAGTTGCAATGCTAACCCCACTGTTACCAACCTTGCCATAAATGTCCGGACGTATTGCAGGGTCTTCTCCATACAACGTTACACTGTCGAAAGCCGTAGACAAACGTTTGGCCGGTTGACCCAACGACACATAATGAAAGCGCTTGTTTGTACGTTCCGGCCCACCCTCGCCGGCGAACATGCGGGTAGGGTCTTCCTCGCTGCGTTTTAAAGGAAACACACCTGCTGTAAAAGGAAATTTACCGGGAAAGTTTTCCTGCAAACGCCAGGCTAAAATATCGCCCCAGTCTTTAAACTTAGGTACGGTTATGCGTGGAATATTTGTTTGACTAAGGCTTTTTGTAAAGAGGGGTTGTTGAATGATTTTACCTCTTACATCGTACTCAAAAAATTCTTTGGTGTAGCTGGCTATGGTGGCTGGCCACTCGTCTAACAGTTTTTTACAAACAGGTAATAATTGTTTTTGATGCAGCGTGATGGCCTGCTCTATAGGTTGTAAAGTTTCAGCCTCCGCTGGTGTTTTGCCCTGTTGTAAAATAGCAAGTGTACCCTGCAACTGGTACAACTTACTTGCTATAGCGGCCTGCTCTTTTGTAAGCTGGTTGTAGCGCCGAATTTCGTCTGTTATTTCAGAAAGGTAGCGCACTCTTTTTGGTGGAATGATAAGCCCTTTAATAGAATGCCCTTTGAGTTCTGACCGGATGGCCTCGTTGGTAAAAACAATGCCTGTTTTTCTCTCTACCGTCTTCATTATTTCTCCTACAAGGCGATTGATACCCTCGTCGTTAAACTTGGCAGCGGTGGTACCGAGTACAGGCAACTCATCATCTTTGGCCGACCAAAGGCCATGATTTCTTTTATATTGTTTTCTTACATCACTCAGTGCATCTAAAGCGCCTGCTTTGTCGAATTTATTAATGCAAACCACGTCAGCATAGTCGAGCATGTTTATTTTCTCAAGCTGCGAGGCAGCACCATATTCGGGTGTCATTACATAGAGGCTTACATCGCAAAAATCGAGGATGGATGCATCGCTTTGCCCTACACCAGCACTCTCCAGGATAATAAAATCGTAGTGAGCAGCCTTCACAATATCGATGGCTTGTTGCACATGCTTGCTGAGGGCTTTGTCGCTTTCGCGGGTGGCAAGGCTGCGCATGTATACTCGTGGGTGATGAATAGCATTCATGCGTATGCGATCACCCAGCAAAGCACCGCCCGTCTTTTTCTTACTGGGATCGACAGAGATAACAGCAATTGTTTTTGCAGGATAGTTGGTAAGGAAGCGGCGTACAATCTCATCGGTTACGGAGGACTTGCCTGCACCTCCGGTGCCGGTAATGCCGAGGACGGAGGACCCTCCAGCCCCCCTGCCCCCCAAGGGGGGTTCTGTGTGATGGGTAATTTCCAAAACTTCGTTTTGGTTGTGAAGCTGATTTATGGGTGTTTGTGACAGATCGTTCTGTGCCTTATGTTCATTGCCATTTTTACCATTCAGTTTAGTGAGGTATCCCGAAAAGTCCTGCCCATTTTCAGCTAATGTAATAGCACGTGCAATAGAAATAATGTCCTTACTTTCTCCCAAAGCATTTTGCCCATTAGATGAGTACTTTTTTGAGAACCCCCCTTCGGGGGGCAGGGGGACCGAGATAATGTCCTTACTTTCTCCTAAAGCATAATTCCCATTAGTTATTTCCACATCATGCAGAACCCCCCTTCGGGGGGCAGGGGGGCTAGAGGGACGTTCGCTTGCCTTCAATATCACATCCTCAATCATTCCTTCAAGGCCCATGGTGCGGCCATCGTCTGGGCTATAAATGCGGGTGATGCCATAGTCGTGCAGCTCTTTTATTTCGGAGGGAAGGATGGTGCCACCCCCGCCACCAAATATTTTTATGTGGCCGCTGCCATTTGCATCCAGCAGGTCTTTCATGTATTTAAAAAACTCTACGTGTCCGCCCTGGTAACTGGTAATGGCTATGCCCTGAACATCTTCTTCAATGGCACACTCAACTATCTCAGCAACGCTTCGGTTATGTCCAAGGTGGATAATCTCGGCACCTTTGCTTTGCAATATTCTGCGCATGATGTTGATGGCTGCATCGTGGCCATCGAAAAGGGAAGCTGCAGTTACAATTCTAACTTTATGTTCTGGTATGTTTGACATTTATTCTTCTTTTATTAGGTGCTTTTCTGCCAAACAGTTGTTTGTTATTACTGCTAAAGAAAAAACTTTTTTATAGGGTGAGGCAGGCTTCAAAATTAGGACATTTAAGGGCAATGCTAACGATTGTTAGCAGAGGAGAAATGCGACTTGCTCTGGGTAGATATGGATGAATAATGTTAGCGCTATGTAGCGCTTCTCATTAACCAAAAAAATGATGTGCTCTTCTGCAATCCTTAACCAACAGTATTTAATTCTACCATTTCATTCTTTGCTTTTAAATTATATCTTACCAGGCCATCCAACTACAACATGAACATTTCTCTCTTTAAAAAAATTAACGACGACGGATTGATAGATGCTGCTACCCTGCATAACATTGAGACGCACGAAAAGACAGCGCCGGTTTCGGTATACAGCGATCTATTGATTGTTTTATACGCGGGCATTTTTTTGCTTACTACGGGCCTGGGTATCATCATTTATAAAAACATGGACAGTATAGGCCACACTGCTATAGTGATAGCTTTGGCAATTGGCTGCCTCGGTTGTTTTTATTACGTTCTACAAAAGTCGCCGGGTTTTAGGCTAACAAAGGTTGAATCTCCCAATGTGTTGTATGACTACATTGTTTTACTTGGTTGTTTATTGTTACTGATCTTACTTGGATACCTGCAGGTTCAATATGGGCTGTTTGGTAACCGCCTGGGCATGGCAACCTTTGTACCCATGGTGGTACTTTTTGTAACGGCATATTATTTCGACCATATAGGTGTGTTGTCCATGGCTATAACCAACCTTGCAGCCTGGGTGGGCATTTCCATTACCCCTCTTCGTCTTTTAAAAGACAACAACTTTAACAGTCATACAATTATTTTTAGCGGGGTATTTTTAAGCATTGTATTAATAGCTGCCGCTTTATTATCAGAACAAAAAAACTTTAAAAAGCACTTTGCTTTTACCTATAAAAACTTTGGGTATCATTTGTTTTTTGTAGCTGCTATAGCTGCAATGGTTGTCTTCAACTCATTGTACCTGGTGGTATTTATTTTTTTGGTTGCTGCCGGTTTTTTCCTTTACAAATTAGCCCTTAAGAGTCATTCATTTTATTTGTTTGTCATTACAGCTCTTTACCTGTATGCAGCCCTTAGTTATGTGATTATAAAAAACCTGGTAAGTTTTGACAGGCAGGGCGAGGCAATGATATACCTGATATTGATGTACCTGATCGCTTCGGCCATTGGGCTGGTTATGTTTATTATGAAGAACAACAAAACAATAAAAAATGCTGGCTTATAGTACTACTACCCTGGAGAATCTTGCTATACATGAAGCTGCAGAAGAGGCTGCCGATTTCAATTTAATTTCCTCTCAAAAAGAAACGGAAATAAAAGCTCAGTATGCGGTGGACCTGTACAGTCCCAACATTTTTGTCAGGATTGGCCTGGGCTTGCTCACGGTATTTATTGTACTGGCATCTGTTGGGTTAGTTGGGTTGATGACAAACTTTAGTGCTCCCGTTTTTCTTATGCTGTTGTTTGCAGCAGGTTGCTTTGCTTTGTTATCCTATATAACGGGCACAAGAAAACATTTCAGCTCGGGGGTAGATCACGTGCTGATGGTTGCCATTATAATTTTTATAACTGCTGCCCTGCTCCAAATGCTTCCACAAGGAATTAATGATGATTTGCTGGCGTCTGTATTAGTTGCTATGATCAGCCTTGTTTTTTTTCTAAGCTTTGCTGATAGCATTATGGCTATTGTTTCGTTTGTTGCCATGGCAGCCTTTATTGTAAATTTTGGCAAATACTTCGGTACATCATCAAAACTTATTTTGCCTTTTATAATGATGGTATTTGCTGCAGGTGTATATGTGGTTTGTAGAAGAACGAAGAGTGACAGGAAGAATGTTTATTATTCAAAGGGGCTACGGCTGCTTGAGCTTTTGTCTGTACTCACCTTTTATGTTGCAGGTAATTATTATGTTGTGAATAAACTATCAAATCAAATAATTCCTGGTACACCTAACGCCCTCTTGCCACAGTTATACCAATATTTTTTATGGGCCTTCACCCTTGTTGTGCCGTTAATTTACCTGGCTGCCGGAATAAAATATAAAGATGTATTGCTATGTAGATTGGGCATTTTATGCATCGCCCTTACCATTCTTACCTACCGGTATTACTATTCAATATTATCTCCCGAAGCTGCCATGCTATTATCCGGCGTACTTATTTGTATTGCTGCTTACCTTCTTACCAGGTTTTTAAAGCAGCCTAAAGCAGGTTTTATTTTTAAAAATTTGAACAGGAGAAAGAAAGATACTGCCAACCTTGAGGGTGTAATAATTGCAGAAACATTTGGGCACAGACAAACATCTTCTCAACCCGAAACTACATTTGGTGGTGGAAGTTTTGGTGGTGCCGGTGCAGGCGACCGCTACTAAATAAATTGTTTCAGTACTTTCATGCTCAAATCTAATGGCTATGCATTTTACAATTGTTATAGATGATTCCGGCCTGCATCCTGTTATAACCATAGCTGAAGCCGAACAAAAAGCACAGGTTGAGATCTACACTTTTGGTGCCTTACTGAATAAATTTTGCAAGAAACACAATGGTGAAAACTTCAATGTAATTGATGGTTTTGAAAGTGTGTACGATGCGAAACAACATATTACGGTAGCATTTAAAAGTGCCAGGCTTTCACCCTTTGTGTGCCGCATAAAAAATGCAAAATATCATTTTGGCGAAGCTGACCATAAGCTGACTAAATTTTCGCTAAACGAAAGTGCTTTGCATGGGCTTGTATTCGACCAGATTTTTTCAATTATAGATACGATAGTAACAGACGAATTTGCAAAAGTTATATTACAATATGTTTATGAAAACAAAAACGAAGGATTTCCATTTCTGTATAGGTGCGAAGTAGAATATTGTTTAAAGAAGGATTGTACTCTTTGCATTAAGACCACCATTACAAATATTGATGACCAATTGATACCTATAGCGGACGGCTGGCATCCATATTTTACTTTGGGTGATCCAATAGATGTTTGCCAACTAGAATTTCAAAGCAAAGAAAAGTTGGAATTTGATGAGGCTTTAATACCCACTGGTGCATCAATTCCATACCAGGAATTTGGTACTTTGGAAGATATTGGTACTACATGGTTCGACAATTGTTTTACAGTAAACTTTGCTGAGTGCCAGCCAATGGTAGTTTTTAGAAATCCCTTAAAAAAAATACAGGTCGAAATACATCCTTCTGCACAATACCCATACCTGCAGATTTTTACCCCGCCGCACAGAAACAGTATTGCAATTGAAAACCTGAGTGCTCCACCGGACGCCCTTAACAATTTTATTGGTTTGCAGGTGCTGGAACCACAGGAACGCATTTCCTTCTCAACAAAATTTATCATTAAATCTCTCTAACATACTTATGGCTTCCTCCTCAGATCAAGTGCTGGACACTTTTGCAGAAAAATTTAAAACAACACCACGCCTATATTTTGCCCCCGGAAGAATTAACCTTATTGGTGAGCATATAGACTATAACGATGGCTTTGTTATGCCTGCGGCCATTAACAAAGGCATTTGGTATGCTGTGGCACCCAATACTACCAACCAGGCTAATTTTTATAGTACAGATTTGCAGGAGAGTTTAACTATTGATTTGGACAACATACATAAAATGGATGGCTGGAAGAACTATGTACTTGGTGTAATGGATCAGTTACAAAAAGCAGGGTACAACATTGGCGGTTTTGATTGCGTGTTTGGCGGTAACCTGCCGGTAGGTGCAGGCATGTCGTCGTCTGCAGCCGTGGAGTGTGGTTTACTGGTTGCTCTAAATGATGCTTTTCAATACGGACTTGACCGTATAGCGATTGCAAAAATGGCGCAGAAAGCAGAGCATACTTATCCCGGTGTTAAGTGCGGTATTATGGACATGTTTGCGAACATGATGGGTAAAATGGATCATGTAATTCTTCTGAATTGCATGAACCTGGATTATAGGTATCTGCCCCTGCCACTAACAGATTATTCAATCATTCTTATTAATACAAAGGTTCATCATTCATTGGCAGGAAGTGCGTATAACGAAAGAAGAAATGAATGTGCAGAAGGGTATAAAATTTTACAATCACTGGTACCAGGTATTTCCTCGTGGCAGGATCTGAAGGTGGAAGACGTAGAAAAGAATAAGAACCACTTACCCGAAAATATTTACAAGCGTTGCCTGTATGTAACCGGCGAAATTGCACGCACTTTAAAAGCCTCGAAGCACCTGGAAAATAATGAACTAAAAGCGTTTGGACAACTCATGTTTCAAACACACGAAGGTTTGAGTATACTGTACGAGGTAAGCTGTCCTGAACTTGACTTTTTAGTAAACCAGGCCAAAGGCTATGAGGCTATTATCGGCAGCAGGGTTATGGGCGGAGGCTTTGGAGGATGTACCATTAACCTTATTAAAACCAGCGAATGGGGGTCCATAACCCAAACGATTGTAAAGGCGTACAAAGCAGCTTTTAATATTGATGCAGAGGTTTACGACATGGCTTTAAGCGATGGTACTTATGAAGCAGTTGCCAGTTAAAAATAAAGTAATACCAGCTTTTAAATAGCCAGTTTACAAACTGGCTATCATGCTTATTTCAACATTAACTCCTTTTGGTAAGCCTTTTACTGCTACAGTTTCCCTGGCAGGATAATCGGTAGCAAAGTAAGAACCGTACACTTCGTTTACCTGTGCAAACAAATTCATGTCGGATAGGAAAATGGTCGTTTTGGCAACATGCGTAAAATTCATTCCGGCTTCATGTAAAATAGCTTCAAGATTGCGCATGCACTGGTGTGCTTCTACAGTTATGTCGCCTGCTACCAACTCGTTTGTTTGGGGATTGATAGGTATTTGACCGCTTATAAACAACGTGTCATTTAAAAGAACCGCCTGGTTGTATGGGCCGATAGGTGCAGGGGCATTGGGGGTATTAATTATTATTTTGCTCATATCTTTTTATTGAAAAGGCCAAGTTGATATAATTTACACCAACTAACAAACCTAATTTTGCCCCACAAATTTAAGAATGCAGGTAGCGGTAATAGCAGACCAAAATTTATCAGATCAATTTGGCCACAAAGATGGTTTGCAAGTAGCACATTA
>JBBQVY010000217.1:0-8328 GCA_038211085.1 Chitinophagales bacterium
GGCAGCATAAATGGTTGCATTGCCGGCATAACCTGAAGGATACCTAAAAAAACCTGCGGCTTCACCTTTCTTTTTACCATAACCACCAAAGGCATAAAATTCGCCACTTTGGCCAACGGGAATTCCAAAGTTAAAAAACACAGTACCACCCTTCATGGCAGAGTTACCTGCACGAATATCAAAGTCGTTACGGGTAAGGCTCTTGCTTGCAAGAATACTGTCATCGCGGTTGGCTCCATTTACTCCTGGAAAAATGGCTCCTGTGTAAGTACCTGTTCTATTGGTACCTATTCGTTTAATGTACTCACCTGTTAAGGTTAAATATCCTTTGCCAATAGCAAAGCCATAACCTAAAGAAGCCTGGAAACTGTTACCATCAGTAACCTTTACATCATCGTCAGACGTTTTACCAGCCAAACGGTTGAGTGCATAATTTTTAGGATATTTAGTTACATAGGCACCGTAGCTGCTACCAACTTCCAATAAACCTGTTTTCTTTTTTAAAATGATATTGATGACACCTGCAATGGCATCCGAACCATATTGTGCAGCCGCACCATCACGTAAAATTTCAACTCTTTCAATAGCTGTTGGAGGGATGGCACTTAAATCGGTACCAACCTGCCCGCGGTTAACAGTTCCGTTTACGTTTACAAGTGCTGACTGGTGACGACGTTTACCATTGATCAATACCAATACCTGGTCAGTACCCAGGCCACGCAATTGGGCAGGGTCAACGTGGTCGGTACCATCGGCTACGGTTTGCCGGCTTGATTGAAAAGAAGGCGCAATAAAATTTAAAATTTGGTTGAGGTCTACCTGGCCAATGTCGTTAATAATAGAAGCAAGAGGTATAACATCAACCGGTACTGCAGTTTCAATACGGGTACGGCCAACAGCTCTTGAACCTGTAACGGTTACCTCTGTTAGATTACTGGCATCGGTCAATTGTACATCGTGGGTTAGCTGTGTGTTTGCATACAAAGTAATCTCGAAACTTTGGGCAGTATAACCCACGTAGGTTACCATTACAGTATGTTTACCGGGCGTGGTTTGTATGTTATAAAAACCATTAATGTCGGTTGTGGTACCTTTTTTACCTTCCTGCACTACAACGGATGCACCGGATAAAGTTTGTCCATTTGCATTGGTTACGGTGCCCTTAATAACGGGCTGGGCAATAGCGCCCAAAGCTAAAAACAGGCACAAGAAGAAAGCGCCTGTGTAATGGGATGTAAAGTAAAATTTACGCATGTTTGTTTGTTTTCATTTACAAAATTGTGAGTACAAAATAAATAAACGGGTATAAGGACCTATCAAATTAGTGATAAACGGCGCTTTATAGCGTTTACAATCGTATAGCAATTACGTTAAGGAGACAACGGATACAAACCGCTGTTAGGCTTCACAGGATATTGCATTATAGCGGTTGTTTTGCATTATTAAAGAATGCAAACCGGTTAAAGAGTGTTTTAGGTACCGGAATGCTGCATTTGGGTTTGAAAAAGTGAAAAAGTTGTAAATGGGTGGGTGAGTTTAATAAGTAGGGACGCAGAAGATGCATATTACTTTCCCTATCAGGTATAAAATTTATCTTCTTTCCAATTAAGAGGATTGTTTTGAATATAGTTTGAGATACGTAAATAAGATTCTTCATTTCGGATGATGTGATCGTGAAAGGATCGTTGCCATTTGAAACGTTTCGTAGGGACAGGTCGCGACCTGTCCGTATCAAATACAGACCTGTCCTTATCAAATGCAGACCCGTCCGTATCAAATGCAGACCTGTCCGTATCAAATACAGACCTGTCCTTATCAAATGCAGACCCGTCCGTATCAAATGAAGACCCGTCAATTTTGGACGTGTCGCAACGTAGGGACAGGTCGCGACCTGTCCCTACAACCAAATGTATTTGTTTGGATGACGTGGTTTTATATGCACCCATTAATTCAGATAACGATTTGATTTTTGTTTCCTGTTGTTGCGGTTGATCGTTTCGTTGTAGGGACAGGTCGCGACCTGTCCCTACGTTGTCGCGACCTGTCCCTACGTTGTCGCGACCTGTCCCTACGTTGTCGCGAACTGTCCCTACGTTGTCGCGACCTGTCCCTACGTTGTCGCGAACTGTCCCTATGTTGTCGCGAACTGTCCCTATGTTGTCGCGAACTGTCCCTATGTCGACGCAATTATCGTTTTCCGTGGACGGCACGCGATCATTAATTTCAATGATACCATGAATATGATTAGGCATAACAACGAATGAATGCAAAACGACATATGAATATTGTTGTTGCAGCCAATGCCATTGTTGTTCTGCAATTTTTCCATATTCATTGGGGAACATCTGGCCGTCTTTTATTACACCAAAACAACAAACCCTATCCTGCACGCATGACGTTACAAAATATAATGCATTGCGACTGTAGTCGTAGCCCTGCAACCTATTGGGTAATCGTGTTGGATGCATAATGTTTTTTGTAAACTGCTGGTTTTATGAAATAGGAATTATTGTATAGGTTAAAGTAATTCGATTTATTTCAGGATCTCCTGGAATGTTGTCCCTTTTTTGCTTGCCTCCGTCGGAATGCCAGCCCGACGAAGTCATTCTGGCGGGGGCATTAGCCGGGCGATCAAAAAAGTAATTAAAAAAAGGCAGCGAGGAAAGAAACAGCTCTTTCCACGCACCGTATTTTAATTAAGCATTTAAATTAATGTGGTGAAGAATAGTTGTTCCCTGAGGTCGTTGATTAGTTGGCAATAAAAGTTGAGAGTTGATTAATGACAGTTGACAGAAAATAATCTTTCATTATGCATTATTAATTGTTGACTATTGCCAATTGACCATTTACTATTACCTACTCACCCTTCTATCTTCTAACTCCTAAATTCTTATGTCATTTTCTTTTCGTGCCCCTTAGTGCCTTGGTGACTTCGTGGCCCAGAATCTTTAAAGCAAAAAGAGGAAGCCTTTCGACTTCCCCTCTTACTTATAATAAAACCCCCGTTTTATTGCACTATAATCTTAACCTGTTCTTGCCCATCTTTACCCGCTACCTGTAAAATGTATACACCACTTTTAATACCCTGCAAACTGTAGTTGCTATTGGCCGCCGGCGTAAACCATTTAACCGCCCTGCCACTCATATCGGTAAGTTGTATCGAAGTAATGTTCACATCGCTTACCACACGTATGTTGCCATGTGCAGGGTTGGGGTATACCGAAATGGTCATAAGCTTGTTGCGGTCAATTTTTACCACATTGCTATAAGTGATTCTTCCATCCAGGTCTGTTTGTACTAACCGGTAAAAGGCAGTTTTAGGTGCAGCAGCGTCAGGATAATCGTATTGCAATTGCGTATTGCTAAAGCCACCTGCCGCTTTGGTTGCTACAAAATTTATTGGCGTAAAGTCGCGGCCGTTAATGCTGCGTTCAATGCTAAAGCCTTTGTTTTTGTTTTCTGATGCAGTGATCCAGTGCAGGTGGTTAATGGCGCCTTCTTTGGTACCGTTTAGCGGCAACATGGTTACAGGTAACCCTCCCTGGAAGGTAATACTGCCTTCGGATACAGCCGTTTTACTTTCAACATTACCTACAGAGTCTATTGCCAGCAAATAAAAGCTATACGACTTGCCCAAACGGCCCGAAACTTTTACCGAGTCGGTAAGGGTAGACGTAGCTGTGTAAGGCGCTCCATCAATTGAAACGTATAACCTGTATTGCTCTACCCCACTGCTTACATCATTGCCCTGTGGAATTATAAGCGCTGTTGTGTCGTTGACTTTTGTAATACTGTTGATTGATGAAGACGGCAAATCGTTATCGATGATGTTTGACCATTCGTTGGTAACAATAGGTGCATTGTTATCGAACAGGATGGTTGCCTTGTTTTGTATTTGGGTTCCGGTAGGCAATCCATTTTTCATCTCTATTGAATAAGTAAAGAAGCCTTGCCCTTCGGGTGAGTTAACATTAGCAGGGAGAAAGCCGGCCAGCGGATCCGTAGTTTCGTCGTGAGTTTGCCTGTCGATGGTTTTAAAGGTCGCTTTAATAATGCCGGTTAACGTATCCAGTTTCATATTTGCCCTTACGGCTATATTGGCATTAAGGTTTACATCTGTTACAAACTCCTGGCTTTCAATAGAGGCACCGTAGGTGTTTTTGCCTATACCAAAAGTGCCTATTTTAAACGTGTGCAGGTCGTACACATTTTGATCAAGTGTATCTAGCACTACAACCGTTTGCGCCGGTGCGGTAGCACTTGCCTTATTCTCGAAGAACACGCCATAACCCATTAATTTATTGGTACCACTTATGTAATGATTGACGCCATACCCCAGCGGACCAGTTTTCTCGTTTGGATCGAGGGAGGTTCTGTTAACAGGCCGTTTCGTGTCCTTATCCTTTTTGTCGGGGCAGTTTTCGGTAGCGTATTGTTCCATTTGTATAATGTCGTAGGTATCAAATGGAATGTCTGAGACATCGGCAGCAATTTCAATTTCAGGTGCGGCCACAGCACCAACACCTGTTGCAGCCGCAGCTTCGCCGGCACAATGCTTAATCATACCAAAGGCGGTTTTACCTGCCGACCCAAAGAAGGCAGCTAAATCCCAACCAGAACTTATGCCTGTATATGCTGCGGTAAGCGGAACGGCCAAAGTTTTAAGAACGTTCCAGCCACAATCAACCACCGGTATTTTATTGAGTCCAATATTACCATAAGTAAAGGCCCTGCGCAGCCTTGCCTTCCAGCAGCCATCCACCCAATCGAATAATGGAGAACCCGAATAAGGACCCTGTGCCCAAACATAAATGTTACCTACAGTTGCATGGGGAAGAAATTTAATAGTGATACGAATATCTTTAAAACCACCGGGAGGTATATCGTTTACATAGTAACCCCTGAACTGACCATCCATGGGAAAGCCCATCTTTTTTGTAACAGGATATACATCTCTTAACGTATCAGGGTTAACATCAGTTATTTGTAGTGGAAAAATGACGCTATCGAGATTTTTAATTTCGTACCAGTCAGAGGTAAGCATATACACCTCGGAGATACCGGTGTTTGAATTACCATCATTATGCAACCTTACAGTGTATAAATAATCGGCGTTTTCCCTTACTGCGTTCCGGCCAATTATTTCAACCCGCAGATTGTCTGTACGGCCCGCCTCTACAACAAAGCCATTTGCATAATGATAAGTTGAATCAGCCGTAATAATATCTACATCATATATACCTGGTGTTGCAGCATGCAAATCGAACTTACCAATATAAATATTTCCATTAGGGCTTACCTGCACATTGGCTGGTGTTAAAGTGGTACCGCCTTTAGAAATCTTAACCTGTGTTGACATGGTTAAACCACCGCCGTATATACCAAAGTCAACCATGCCCTGCCCACCTTTTGTTGGCGTATATCTTTCAACACCCTTAATGGTAAAGCCTTTGGTGACCACATCGGTATAGTTACAGCCGCTGCTGGTATTGGTAGCAATTAATTTGGCTTCGTAAAAACCTGGTTTAAAGGTCATGAGTGGCGGCTCGTGCAGGGTGCTGGTTGTGCCGTTACCAAAGTCCCAGCTAAAGTTTTCTGCATTGCTTTTGCTGTTTATGCTAAAGGCAAAAAGGTCGCCTACACGGGTATAATCGAATGCCGCCTTTGGCTTTTTATTAATAAATTCTACTTTAAACGAATAAGTGAAACAGCCAGCAGAGGTAAACCTTGTAAATAATGTGTCATCATAATAACAATTGAGCGTAATGGTATCTCTTATTACCGTTCCGGCTGGTACGTTTCCATTGTTGCTAACATAACGAGCCAAAATTTGGCCACTACCCTTTCTATTGTCATAACCATACAGGTAAACATTTCCCGCACCTCCACTTGTATTGGTAGCTTCTATAATAATCTGCACAGATCCATTGCCCGTTAATGGTGTTTTATAGTAATCATTGCCATCGCCGGTGCCACCTTTTAAATACCCAATGTGGCCATTAGATGTTGTACTTACCGGCACCAGGGTGGCGGTTTCAAAATTATCATTTGTTCCTGCATCGTCTGCTGATCCGGTTAGCATTTCGTACTTCAAACTATAGCTAAACGAACCTGCAGATGTTAGACGTAAGTAGAAGGAATCTGCAGCACGGCAACTGAGATAGATGGTATCGTAAATGGTACTATCGTTTACGATATTTGCACCATTTGCCACATATTTCGCCAGCACTTGCCCGGAACCTTTACGAGAATCGTAGCCATACAGGTACATATATCCATTACTACCGCTTTTGTTTTTACCCTGTAAGTAAATTTTCAAAGTACCATCTGCGGGTAGTTTTGTTTTATAGTAATCGTCGGCATCGGGTACGCCATTTTTTACATATCCTATATTTCCTTTTCTTTCTTCACCTGCATCAATGGCAAGCGTTTGTTCAAAAGAATTATTTGGCTCGACATCCAAAACAGAGGTGTCAGTCAGAACGTAGTTTAGGCTATAGCTAAAAGCACCTACTGAAGTTATCCGGAAGTAAAATGAATCCGTTGCCCTGCCATATAATATGATGCTGTCTACTATAGTTGAGTCGGCCTGTAGGTTGGAATTGTTGCCAACATATTTAGCCAGCACCTGACCGCCGCCCTTACGTTTGTCATAACCATATATGTATAGGTAGCCATTAGCACCGCTACGGTTTATTCCCTTTACATAAATTTTGAGATTACCGTTGGAGGGTATTAATGTTTTATAATAATCATTAGCATCGCTGACACCGTTTTTTAAATAACCAACGTGGCCTTTTTTAATTTCTTCGGGATTGATAAGCAATGTCTGTTCGAAACTGTTATTCGGTTCAATATCGTTTTCACTGGTTTGTATAAGATCAAAGTCGATGCTGTAATTAAATGCCCCTACTGAAATTATACGGAAGTAAACTGTATCCGCAGCTCTTCCCTGCAGGTATATAGTGTCGTACACATCTGCACCTGCTGGTAAATTGCTGTTATTGCCAATATACTTCGCTAATATCTGTCCCGAACCCAAACGACCATCATATGCATACAGATACAAATAACCGTTGGCACCTGAACGGTTGGTACCCTTAACTACAATTTTTAATGTGCCATCTTCTGATAAAGGGGCAGCATAAAAATCATCTGCATCCCCGGCTCCACTTTTTACATACCCTATGTGACCGCGTTTTCTCTCCAGTCTTTCAATAGGTAAAGCCTGTGCAAAAGTATTGTTGGGCTCAACGTCGTTGGTGGAGGTATCAACAATATCGTAACTAAAACTGTAGCTGAATGCACCTACTGATTCGAAGCGAAGGTAAAATGTATCTGCTGCCCTGCCGTAGAGGTAAATGGTATCGAACACAGAGGCCGAAGGCGCAAGATTTGCATTGTTACCAATGTACTTAGCAAGTACCTGGCCCGAACCCTGCCGTTTATCGTACCCATAAAGGTACAGGTACCCGTTGCTACCTGAGTTATTGGTACCCTGCACATAAATCTTCATGGTACCATCGGCCGGCAACAAAGTTTTGTAAAAATCATCATTATCACGAACACCGCCCAACTGGTAACCCACCTGCCCGTTCCTGGTTACGCCTTGCTTAAAAATACCTGCCTCACCAAAGTTGTTGTTGGGTTCTTCATCAAACTGGCTGTTAGGCGTGGTGTTATATTTAACGGAGTAGTCGAACGCACCGGCCGACTGTATGCGGAAGTAAAAGGTATCGGCTAACACTCCGTAGATGGTAATGGAGTCGCTTACCGAAGAATCTTTTGCAACGTTTGAAGTACCACCAATATAGGTTGCAAAAATTTGCCCGTTACCTTTGCGCCGGTCGTACCCATACATATACAGGTAAGCATTGCTACCACTTTTATTGGTACCCTTAACGTATACTTTCAGGGTTCCATCAATGGGTATAACGGTTTTATAAAAATCATCGCCATCCGGAGCCCCATTTTTTAAATAACCGATATGCCCCTTCTTTTCATCAAGCTGGTTTAATGGAACAGACTCTTCAAAAGTATTGTTGGGTTCCACATCGTTTACATCGCCTTCCACTAAATCGTACTTAATACTGTAATTAAAACCGCCTGCGGATTGCAACCTAAAATAAAAGGCATCGGCAGCACGTCCATAAAGGGTTATGGTATCCCTGATAGTTTGGCCAGCACCAACATTGTAATTGTTAGCAATATACTTTGCCAAAACCTGGCCGTTGGCTTTACGACCATCGTAGCCATACAGGTACATGTATCCGGGCCCGCCATTTTGATTGGTACCCTCTATAAAAATTTTAAGTGCACCGTCAACAG
>JBBQVY010000218.1:0-8292 GCA_038211085.1 Chitinophagales bacterium
CTTCCTTACATCTACAGCATGATAAAGCTAAATAAGGTATAATACCTCCTTCATTTTAAACCAGAACGGTTAACTATTTATAAACAAATGAACTTTTTTATAAATAGTACAGAAACCGTATTACATTGAGAACCGAATATATAAACCAAAACCAATAATTTATTTGAACGTAGTACGTTTAAAGGCTTAATTACAATTTTTAAAATTCATGTTCAGCAGAAAGGCGTTGCAGGTTATAGCTCTAACTTTTATCTTTTTACTACCTATTTTTAAGACTTCTGGCATTTTTGCCCAGTTAACCGCCAGTTTTACACCTGACAAAACAGGAGGTTGCTCACCATTAACCGTCTCATTTGCCAATACTACCACCGGAGCCTCATCAGCGGCTGTTTACCAGTGGGATTTGGGCAACGGAAATACCTCCACGTTAAAGAACCCGGGTGGCACCTATCGCGATGAAAAAACTTATACAGTAACGCTAACGGTTAAAGATGCAGGGCAGACATCGGTAAAAACCCAACAGGTAACAGTTTATAAAACCCCCACAGTAAATCTTTCACCGTCAATAACAAAAGGTTGTGTGCCGCTGGTAATAAATTTTACAACCAATGCTACGCCGGGCGATGGTACCATTGAAAGTTATTTCTGGGATTTTGGGGATGGGGTTACCCAATCCACAACATCGGCCCAACAGAGCCATACATATAATTTTCCTCAAAGCCCGGCAGTCAGCCTTACGGTTAAAAACAATTATGGATGTTACACAACGCTTCAAAAGCCGGCATTGATAGAAGCGGTGCCAGGCATAAGCATTTCGTTTGCGGCAGATAAAACGGTATTGTGTAAAACAGGGGACGCAGTGAAATTCAGTAACACCAGCACCGGTCCATCTGATGTTACCTGGCTGTGGGATTTTGGTGACGGTACCACATCAACACAAAAAGAACCGCTACGTGTGTACGATAAGAAAGGTATTTTTCCTGTAAAACTTAGCGCCAACAGTGCTTCGGGCTGCTCAAACAGCGAAACAAAGGCTGCTTACATTAACGTGGCTAATTTTTTAACTGACTTTGATATTCCGTCCCTTCTTTGTCAAAATACCAACCTTAATTTCAGCAATAGCAGCAGTCCCAACCCAAATAGTTCAAGCTGGTATGTTGACGACCGGCTTGTTTGGTACAGTGTAAGCAGTCTGCAATACAATTTTTACGATCAGGGTACCCACAAGGTAAAACTGGTAAATACGTTTGGTACCTGCCAGGATGAAGTAACAAAAAGCTTTGAGGTGAAACCTGCGCCTAAGCTAAATGGTTTTGTTGTTGATATGGGTGGAGCATGCGGGGCGCCGCTTAATATTCAGCTTAAAGACACCAGCGCGGCGGCAGTTAAATGGAGCTGGAGCTCTTATCCTTACTATACAAATTTTTCTACGATAAAAGAACCAGTATTACCTGTTGACCAGGACCGTACGTTTGACGTACGATTAACTATAACCGATGTAGTTGGATGTTCAACTGAATTATTTAAGTATATAACAGTTGCCAAACCTAATGTGTATATAAATGCTGTGTCATCAACAGGAGAGTACCTGATGTCGGGTTGTGAAGGAATGACAATGAAATTCTCCTGCTCCGAAAGCGACCAGATTAGTGAATACAAATGGGACTTTGGTGATGGGGGAACTTCGGCAGAAGCACAGCCAGCGCATACCTTTACCAAAGCAGGCAATTATTTTGTAAAAGTTAACTATACCACAAAGGCTGGTTGCAAGGGTACTGCTGTTTACAGCACTTTTATAGAGGTTAATAAAAAACCTAAAGCAGACTTTACCTCGGCAAATGGCACAACAATTTGCGGTAATACACCCACAACCTTTAATGCCGATTATGGAAATAATAATCAGGTTACCGGTTTCCTCTGGAAGGTTGATGATGTGTATACCAATAATGGAAGCAACAATGGTTCTGTCTTCACACATAAATTTACAAACGACACCATTTATACCATAACACTAATAGTAAATAACGGGGCATGCCGCGATACTTTAGTTAAAACCAATTACATAACAGTGCTGCCCCCGTTTCCTAAAATTGGCCAAATAACAAATACGTGCAACGACACAAGAGGACTCGTAACTATCAAAGACGAGACCACCAAGGCACAGCAATGGAAGTGGGACTTTGGTGATGGAACCACAGCTCTGACTTATGCCAATGCCCAGGCAAATGTGCAACATCTTTACAAAAAAAGTGGCAAATACAAAGTTGTACTTACCGCTACCAACGGCTCATGTACGGTAAAAGATTCACTTACGGCTTATGCTTATTTAAAGCAAAAACCAACAGTCAGTTCTTCGCAAACAGAAATCTGTGCCAGCAGCAACATTTCGCTCACTTTATCTAATATGGAAGACATCAGCTTTGTAGACTACTATTATTATGGTATCGGTTTAACTAAGACTGAGTATGGCGACGGCACCAGTTTCAACGGTTATAATTCGGGTTCTTACTACACCTCTACTCCTTTTAATATATCGTTTCAAAACCTGGAGGCCGGCAAAAAAGATATGCGGTTGATTTTTCAAACTAATTACTTTTATTGTTACGATACCTCTAACTATGTTCCTTTAAAAATTAAGGGACCCCGTGCTGGTTACGAAATTAAAAATAATAACACCTGCTTTAAAAATCCGGTGGTTTTCCAGGATACGTCCAAAAGTAGTTTTAATGTGCCTATTACCAGGTGGGATTGGAATTTTGGAAATAATACAACGCAAACTGTTACAAACAATAATCCCATAACAATCAGCTACAATACACCTGGCTCCTATTTTACGCAACTAAAGGTTACCGATGCCGATGGATGTTCGAACACAAGCTTTGGTAATTACCAAAATTATGCTATAGTTACGGGCCCTGCCGCTGCGTTTAGCTATAGCCCCACAAGTGTTCAGCCCGGCGCAACAGTAGATTTTTTCAACATTACCAATAATTACAACAGTTACACCGTTCAATACCAATGGCTATTTAAAGATGGTACTACCTACTATACCAACAATGCTTCTAAGTTTTATCCGACAATTGGTACGGATACTGTAATGCTGATTGCAAAAAATCTTGAATCAACCTGTGCAGATACTGCGGTAAAGGTGATCATCATTAAGAATGTAAATGCCGCTTTTACGTATACAAGCTCATACATCAACAACAACAGTTGCCCACCAGTAATTATAAAGTTTACCAATACCTCGGCAAATTTTACTAAAGTGTCGTGGGATTTTGGCGACGGAAGCCGCACCGATAATCAAAATTTTCCCAGCCATACGTATTACAAACCTGGAGTGTACCTGGTTACATTGTATGCTACATCATCAACCGGTGTAACGGATTCTATTGTTGACTCTGTAACAGTAAAAGGGCCATACGCAGTTTTGAAGGCAGACAGGTTTTCGGGCTGCGGTTCGCAGGCGATTACCTTATCGGCCGAGGTGCGAAATGCCACGTCGTACACCTGGGATTTTGCCGATGGCGAACTGAAAGACACACGAGACACTTTTGCGGTGCATACCTACACCGTTCCCGGCATCTATACACCTTCTTTAATTTTGAAAGATGCAGGCGGCTGCTCGGGTACCTCCGACCTTCCTGACAAAATAGTAATTGATACACTTAATATCAGCTTTAGTAAAACACCTCAGCAGGTGTGCGACTCGGCTTATGTAAAATTTACTCCTGTTGTTAACAGCCTGGCTGCCGATCAAATGCAGCAAAGCCTGCAATACCATTGGAACTTTGCAACCGGCAACCTGGCTGATACAGCCGATACACCATCACCCGTTTTTAACTTTAATAAACCAGGCAAATACCCGGTCGGACTCACTGTAACCTCGCCCTACGGATGTGTAAAGCAAACAACAGATACCCTTTTCGTGATCCAAAAAGCAAAAGCATCGATTGCGGGACCAGCCGAAATTTGTGAGCAAAGCAATGCACTGTTTACCGGTTCGGCTAACCTTAATACGGGTATTGGCTGGTCGTGGAATTTTGGAAATGGTAACAGCAGCAACATTAAAAATGCGGGTGAACAGTTATATAATGCCAGCGGCAATTTCCAGGTACGGTTGATAACGAATAACAGCGGTTGCTACGATACTGCTGTTCAAAATATTATTGTGCATGCAAAACCCAGTATTAATTTATTGCCAAAAAATCCAACGGTTTGCCTGGGCAAATCCATACAACTGAATGCCGGCGGTGGCGTATCTTATCAATGGAATAACAATGTTGGTTTAAACAATTACACTAGTGCCAACGCCATAGCCAACCCATTAGTTACCACCCAATATATTGTGGAAGCCACCAACAGCTTTGGTTGTAAAAACAAAGACACCAGTGTGGTAAATATAGCCGGGCCATTTAAACTTAAAGTACCCTCTGACACCTTTGTGTGCCGCGGCAACAGTGCTCAACTCTATGCAACCGGGGCATCCACATACAAATGGATAAATAATACCACCGGACTTAGCAATCCTGCTATTGCCAGCCCTGTGGCTACGCCGTTAACGGCAAGTGTGTATTCGGTGGTTGGTTACGATGCTTATCAGTGCTTTACGGATACGGCTATTGTTAGGATAGGTGTACAATCGTTCCCGACTGTTAGCGCCGGGCCCGATGTTGAAGCGCAAACTGGCTCCGAAGTTCAGTTGCAGGCTACAGGCAGCAGCGATGTTGTGGGCTATAGCTGGTCGCCGGCTGATTATTTAAGTTGTACCACTTGCCCGGCGCCTGTAAGCAAACCGCGCAGCGAGGTTTCCTATATAGTAAAAGCCACTAACCGATATGGATGTTTTGTAACGGATACGGTCCATATCAAACTCGTTTGTGCGCAGAGCCGTATTTATATTCCCACGGCGTTTACTCCAAATAAAGATTTTAAGAATGATATTTTCTACCCCAAAGGCGGCGGCGTAAAACAGGTAAACTTTTTAAAGATTTACAACAGGGCCGGGCAGGTAGTATTTGAACGACGCAATTTCAATTTAAACGATCCATCCTCTGGTTGGAATGGCATGGTGAACGGCTACGAAGTATCGTCTGGCACCTATGTTTATTTTACCGAAATGGTTTGCGACACCGGTGAAGTATTTTCTTTTAAAGGAACGGTTGTGGTAATTAAATAAAGTGACGGGTTAAGAATATCCATTTTATACCCGTTTGGTTATAAATCTTAGGATTGAATCCGGACTATAACTTAAAGGGTATAATCGCTGTATGTTAATCGATTTTATGAGCAAAGCCAATGAAAATCATTAAGGCTGAATATTGAATCGATCCGAGTGGAAGATATGAATCACCTTGGTCAAAATCTGTACGAAAATTTCTTTATAAATTCAAGAATGTTAATCCTGAAACTCCTTTATCCTTCTTACAGCAACCTCAATGAATCGTTGATTATCAAACAACGTTCTTTTCCGATCGCTCCATAAATAGGTTTTTACTTCTTCAAAAGTCTGAACCTGCTTTTGTGAAAGAATAAAATCAACGGTGGAAAGTAATTCCAGGCCAAAAGAAGAATAAAAACCGGAGAGAAATGATTTTGCCTTTTCGGCAATCGCTTTATATATGCAGTTTTCAGCTTCGTCAAGATATTGCCTGACAGCGCTTTCTGCATCCGCCACAATACCCAATTCTTCAAAAGGCTTTTTGTCTTTAGAGCTATAGCCAGTTATGTAGCTACCATTCAAATAATAGAGCACATGTTTTACTTTTCCTGAATAAGGGCCATAAAAATTAGGAGCATAGTTTAGTCTGAAAACATCTTTGGCTCCAAACCGTTGCAGAAAATAAGCAACCTTTTCAGCTGCAAATTCAGAAACAAATTCCCCGTTTCTTACCAAATCATAAAGAACATCCAGCAGCATAGCCCTGGCAGGAGTGAGTTTAGCTCTTTCCTTTTTTAGTGCCGCTTCAATAGCAGTTGTAGGTTCATAAATATATATCTCCACATCATCTAAAACTGATAAGTGACGTTCAAGAATTTGTTTTACTCTTATCCAGTTTAACCCGCCGTTACCAGCGCCAAGTGGCGGCAATGCAAGGGATTTTATATTCCGGTCTTTAATTATTTGAACGAGGTCTTCAAGCCCTTTTTCAATGTAATTATATTCCGATGGCTTCCGCCAGTCTGTTTTGGTGGGAAAATTAACAATGATCTTTTCTCCACTGTGCAGTGAAGTATCCTTAGTTACCAAAAGCTTTCCAATATCAATGGTACCTTCTTTGGCAGCTTTTGTATATAATTTAGTATTCTCCGAAAACTGTTGTTTGAATTGCAAAGCCACACCTTTGCCCATTACGCCCACAGTATTCACCGTATTTACGAGTGCTTGTGCTTTGCTTTCTAATAAGTTCCCTTTTACGTAATGTATCACGGGCTAAAAATAATAATTTGGTTTCACAATAAGTTTTTTCCCCTCGAAGGCTTCCATTTTGCTGATGGTATCCGCCGCAGCTTGATTGTACACGGCAAACCCAATGATGGCTTCTTTAGGAACGTCGCCTAAAACAAGAAATTCTGCTTCCCTTCTTCTTTTAAGGTCAAGGTCTGTGTCGCTTTTCCAGTATTGTGCTTTAACAGCTTTAAAATCCACAATAGTTTCGATTTTATTTACAGCATCAGGCGAATAAAAACTGCTGAAGCCGTCTATAGCATGACCGTCACTAAAAATAAAATTTATGTTACTTTCCATTATTGATTTTACTGATGTAACACAGTAAACTATATTGTTGGCCGATGTAGGTGTCACTCCATTAAATCCATTTTGAATTACATAGAGCATAGGCATTCTCACACCAAAATAAAAGGGAATATACTCGCCCAGTCTCCGTCCAAAAGGCAACCTAAAACCAGTTCTGCTGTTTATCAGGCTGCTATCACCAATGGAAACAAAATTGTTGTTTTTGTTAACTGAAGAAATATGTGTAATGCCGTGGCGCAATACATGTTGAATGTTTTGTAAATGGGTTAGACGATATAAAAATATCCTGGTTAGATCAGTCACTGATACATTGTTTCAAAATTTACCTCAGACTAAATTCTTCTTTTTAACCCAACTTTTGTGTCAATGTTCTTTGGTTAACTGATTGTCCCCATCCTTTTAATAGGGGCAGGAATGCCACCGTCCCTTCTAATGTGCCTCCAACCAATTCACCCCGCTTCCAATCTCCGCATTAGCGGGTACATCATTAGGTAGCTGTAAAGCCGATTGCATGCATTCAATAATAATAGGTTTGATGATGTCTACCTCATCAATAGTCGCATCAAACACCAGTTCATCATGAACCTGTAAAATCATCTTTGATTTAAAGTTGCGTTGCTTAAACTCGTTGTGAATTTTGATCATAGCCAGCTTGATCATGTCGGCGGCGGCGCCTTGTATGGGCATGTTGATGGCATTGCGTTCGGCATAGCCTCGCACTGTAAAGTTGGCGCTGTTAATGTCTTTGAGCCAGCGTTTACGACCCAGCAGCGTTTCAACATAGCCATTCTTTTGGGCAAACTTCATTTGGCTATCCATGTACTGCTGTATGTTGGGGAACTGTTTTTTGTAGTTGTCAATAATCTCTTTTGCTTCGCTGCGGCTGATCTTTAAATTCTCGGCAAGGCCAAAAGCACCCTGTCCGTATATGATGCCAAAGTTTACGCTCTTGGCTTTATAACGCATCTCTTTGGTTACCTCGCTTTCCTCAATGCCATACACTTTTGCTGCAGTGGCGGTATGAATATCCTTGCCCAGTTTAAAAGCCTCCACCATGTTGGGGTCGTTGCTTATGGCTGCCACAATGCGCAACTCTATCTGGCTGTAATCGGCGCTCACCAAAACATGATCACCATCTCTCGGTATGAATGCCTTACGTATTTCGCGGCCACGCTCTGTACGCACCGGTATGTTTTGCAAATTAGGATTGTTACTGCTCAGCCTGCCGGTTACAGCGACGGCCTGGCTGTAACAGGTGTGCACCCTGCCCGTTCTTTTATTAATCATCAACGGCAGGGCATCTATGTAAGTGTTCTTTAGTTTTGTCAATTCTCTGAAAGCCATAATGTCTTCCACCACTGCATGCTGACTGGCTAGTTTCTGCAACACATCTTCGCCGGTGGCATACTGTCCGCTCTTCGTTTTTTTAGCCTTAGGGTCCAGCTTCATATGGTCGAATAATACCTCGCCTAATTGCTTGGGACTGCCGAGGTTAAACTTCAACCCACAACAATCGTATACCCTTTGCTCGGCGG
>JBBQVY010000219.1:0-8116 GCA_038211085.1 Chitinophagales bacterium
TGCACGATCCAACACTATTTTAAAACGAAGACCGGTGCCGGTATTTATCCAGGCAATACGTGTTCCCCTTCCCTGACCATTGTCCAAAATGGAAGTTTCTATACCTCCAAGTTGAGCTGAGTTAGAAATTTTATCTTGCCAGTTTTCCTGCATCAGATCGGGTTGCGTTTAGTTCTTCAATGAAATGTATATGTTTTGTACAGCCTATAGAAACTTCCATTTTAGCCACGGCAGTGCCCATGCCACCTTTTTACAGGTTTTCAAAAACTTTTTGCTTTCAATAATTTTCCGGGAACTCAGCTACTTTGATAGCCGCTTATTTTTGTGATGCTGTAGATTTATTTGGTTTTGCTTTATATACATCATTATTCTTGTCGCCACCTGAAGTAAGGTAAGCCAGCAGATCTTTCAGCTCTTCTTTGTTAAGCCTGTTGATAGTTCCTGGGTACATGATGGATACATCAGAAAGCTTGGTTTTCACTACATCTTTTTTAAGAACTACCTGCAATGTTTGAGGTGCAAATGGATTCATAGAGATATAATATTTTCCGTTCTCCTCATTCTTCAACCTACCTGAAACAACACTTCCATCTTTCATTGTAAATTCTGTAGCCGCATATTGATCTGATATTACTTTACTTGGCTGAATAATAGATTCCAAAATATCCCTGTTACTAAAGCGGGTGCCTAACTGTGTAAGATCAGGCCCTACTGCACCACCGCCTTCGCCACGCATATTGTGACACGTGCTACATAATGAAGCAGAGAATAACATTTTACCATTAGCAAAATCCCGGTTGGTACTGTCCGTGTTAACTACCTGCATGGCATCATCCATTTTCCAGTCACGACCAGGTCCTTTTGGATTACCTAATACGGTAAATCTTCTACCATTAGCCACTAACATAGCATTTCCAGAAATAGTACTAAAATGTTCCATTTTTTCTTTTGGTGCATTGGTTAAAGCCATTTTGCGGGCCTTTTCAATAAAACCAACATAACTGTTACCTCCTTTGTATGCAAAGGCTGTACTGTACCATTGAAAATACTTTTCACGTAAAGCGGGTGTCCAGCCTGCTTTGGCTTCGCTTAATACAGTAGCATAATAAATTTTTTGTGCGGGTGGTGTTTTGGCAAGCATACCTGCTATATCCAAACCATATTGTGGGTTACGACCTACCAGGTCTGATGAACTGGTGAATGTTTTCTGGTAATTTTTATCATCCTTAGCTGTAGCCAGCAGAGCCATTGTTTTGGTAACAGCTTTTGGATCTTCAGCGTAAACTAATACTTTACTTAGTATCCGGTTTAATTCATTGGTAGTAGAGGGAAACTTAGGATCGAGGTAAGCAATCAGCTTTGCTTTGGCTGCAGCTTCAGGTTTACCGGAACGAAGCAGTACAAGTTCAAAGGCACGGACAAGATCAATTTTTTGAGACTCGGTAAGCTGTGCATAATTAATGCGGGTTAAAGCATTGATCATTTTTGATTGTGGTCCGGTACTATCGGTGCTGCGTGCAAGTGCTATGATTGCCTGTATTGAAATTTCAGGATCTGTTTCATTTAAAGCTTTATCCATCCATTGCTCCGACGGCTGATGCTCAATAGCTATACGCGCAGCATATCTTATGTACCTGTCCTTATTTTTAAGAAAAGGCCATGCGGTATTAACGGCCTGGGGGTCCGGTGCACCATGAAATTTCTCCAGCATTTTCCTGGTATTTTGCGCCTGCACATTTGCAGATGGCAAAACTGAATTAATAGGTGCATTTGAACTGGTATTGTCTCCATAATAAACACGGTACAAATCAGAATCTAATTTGCGACCGCCAGTTAAAAAATACATAGCGCCATCGGGTCCTATAATACCATCAGTTAAAGGCAATGGAGAACCAGAAACGAATACTTCGGCATTAGCAGTATAGGATGACCCATCGGGTACTAAATGGAAAGCATAAATAATCCCAAAGCTCCAATCAAATGAAAATAATGACCTGCGGTATTTTTCAGGGAACCTTGCATTCTTTCCACTGATAAAATTGGTTGGCGAACCTTGTCCTATGTTTATTACTGCAGGGAGGTTATCGGGATAAGTAGGTGACCATTTACTGTTTCCTGTTCTCCAGCCATATTCGCTTCCACTGGTTACGTGATTAATTCGTGTAGGCCTGTACCATGGCATACCAAAGTCCCACTCCATATCAGCATCATAAATAAACAATTCATCATCTTCGTTAAAAGCAATATCGAAAGGGTTACGGTATCCTGCACTTATCAACTCCCAGTTGGTGCCTTCGGGGTTAATTTTTGCTACCCATCCACCAGGTGCATACCTGTCATTAGCATGACCATTAGGATCTTTAATTAATGGGAACAGGTTATCTTCTTTCCAGGTCTTAGGTAAACGATAAGCATCCATTTGTGGTACATCAGTATGGTTACCTGCCACAACATAAATTGATTTTTTATCGGGCGATAAAACAATACTATGAGGGCCATGCTCGCCACCCGGAGTAACCAGGTTCTTAAGTAGGGTGATCTTGTCATACTGATCGTCGTTGTTGGTGTCCTGTAAGCGGTAAAGGCCGCTATTTTTGTTCATAACAGAATCCGGGTTATGGTTAACCATAACATATAAACTGTTGAAAGCGTATAATAAACCATGGGCAAAGCCCATCTTTATTTGCGAGTGGCTTGTATCACCTGCAATCTTTAATTCAAGCTTTTCTACTTTTACTTTATTGGTATTTGTATCCGAACCTATGGGCGGCATAGTAAGGCGGTATAAATAACCATATTGATCAGACGTGATCATTCTACCCTTATCATCAAATGCCATTGCTACCCACGATCCGTTACCCGCTTCTGAGGGACTGTATAAATGTTCGGCAGTAAAATTAGCCGGCAATTTTAATTTGCTCACCTTAGGATTGGTACTGGGAGCAAATTTGTATACAGCCTTTTTTATGGTTGTTGAATTAACTCCAATTATGATGATACCAGAAAGAACCAATGCTAATTTTAAAGAAAGCTTCCAGTTATTGAACATATTTGACTGATTAAAATACAGGGTTAAAGAAATAAAAATAATAAGGCGGACAAACTAAATTGTCCTTTCCGTAATATAATTTTTAACAAGACAATTAACTATTAAGTTATACCAGGTTAATGTAACCATAATATAAGAAACACGTTTGTAATAAGCAGAAATTTTAAAGAGAGCATACCCTTTTCAAGAGAAATTTTTACAAACAGTTTTTAGGAACTAAAAAAAAAGATGAGAGTTGACCTGATGAATTATTATAATTAAGGTAAAAGTTCTTTGTAGAAATTTTCATGGCAATCGTTTTAATCGTTAAGTGGCTTAAAGCCGCGAACCGTGCAAGAGGTTCTGTAAGAATTCTGATGCAAAATATAGTTAAGAAATTTAACAACTGTTATGAACTGTTATGAGTAAGAAAACTTTGTTTTTTCAGTGCCCGTTAAATGCATCTTTCAAAGTTGATCATGACCCAAGTAGGGCTGTATTACCTGATAGGTAATAAGAAAATCGTACATCGTCGCTGAATTAATATACTACTTTCCAGACAATGATATAATGTATTTTACCATCTTTGTTGCATCTGCTTTACTAAGTGTTGGATGTGGTGGCATAGGTATTTGTCCCCAAACACCAGTACCGCCGGCAATAATTTTATTAGTTAGCATAGTAATGTTTTTTTCGGTACCGGCATACTTTTCAGCTACACTTTTATAAGATGGACCAACCACTTTTGTTTGTTCCTGGTGGCACGTAAGGCAATCGCTTTTTGCAAGTAAATCCTTACCCTGTAACACACCATTATTGACACCCTTATTTTTGGAAGTTGTAGTAGCAGCACTTTTTGGTTTTGGTGCTTGTTTTTTAGTTTGTGAAACAGCATAGAAGTTAGAAAGACCTACAGTTAAAAACACTCCAATTAAAATGATACTCCTTTTCATACATGTATAATTTATAAGATTTTGAGGGGATATTATTGATTCTGATTTCTATTTATAATTTAATGAAAATATATTGGCCGCATCTAAAACCAATTGAAAATTATTTATAAAATATGAATTTAAGTTTCAACAATCAAAACTTATCAAATGCATTTAAGCTAAATAAATTATAAAAATTAATGTATTTAAAAAATAGTTTTACCAACCAGAATAAATTAAAACAAGCATTGGTTAAAAATGCTTTGTTAAAAAGAACCCGGATGTATTTTCTGATGCTACTTACATTCTTCAACCATACCAGTTAGGTAATTCCTTTTCTATTTGGAAGTCTTAGACTTTTTAGAAAAAATCCGGCTATCGAGATTGAAAGTAATGTAAGATTTCAAAGAGCGGGTATATGATAGCTATATTCCCAAAGCAACATTCAATAATCGAAATTTTAGGAAGAGCAAAGTACAGGAAATCACTCGTTTTAAAGCGAATAATTTTTTAGACGTAAAAGTGAATTGTGACAATGCGGCCCGGGTTTATCGTTGCATTTCATTTTTATATTTATACTTTTTACTTTTGCCTTAATAAACCCGGGGCTGTATTGGTATTGACAGCATAGGTTGTTGTGGGTATAAGCATGCAGTGCGTTGGACCATTAGCACTTAAATCTGAAAGTTCAAAAAACAAAAGGCGAAAATACATACGCCATGGCTGCCTAATTCAGAGAATTAGCACTCATTAGGGCCAGGATGCAGGCAGGCCCTTTGCCGCGCTCCTCTGTGTTGAATAAAAAGAAAAAGGGATGCTAATACACAAGGCTATGCGTGTATTTTAAGACCATCCAGCTAAGATGGTGTTTGGTTCGTCCGGCTCCGGCCATCATCCGACAAACAATTCCGAAATAAGCATGTAAAAGGCTTATGGCAAATATGTTTGGACAGCGGTTCGACTCCGCTCAGCTCCACCGAAGGGGACATTTTGAAAAAAGTCTCTTTTTTTTGTTTGTACAGAGTAGGTTTTTGCTTTACATAACAACACTATGTGTAAACAACTCGAATCCTTAAAACGGTTTGCTTTACACCATTCATTTTATAGAACTATACAAACTTTTTTGTTTTTGCTTGCGAGTTAAATTATTAAGTAATACTTTTTATCCGAGAAAAAAATAAGAATGTACTTAAGCACAAAACTTTTTATCGACACTGAATTTACAAATCTCACGCAGAACGCCTCTCTCCTTTCCATCGCATTAATCAGCGAAACCGACCACCAGTTTTATGCGGAGTTTACCGATTATGGTAAAGATGACATTAGTGACTTTGTGCGGGAGAATGTGCTTCCGAAAATGTTTCTAAAAGAGGACTGTCTGGACGAATATCAGCATGGAAAGAGGGTAAGGCTATGCGGCACCAAACAAGCCGTTACGGAGGGCTTGAAAAAATGGCTTTCCCAGTTTGGTGATATAGAAAGCTCTATTCAAATATGGGGCAATTGTATTGCCTATGATTGGGTTTTATTCTGCGAACTATTTGGTGGCTCATTAAGTCTCCCCAAGCAAATACATTATATGCCAATGGACATTTCTGTGTTTTTTCAAATGAAAACGGGCAACCCGGATATGGACATGGAGAAGTTTGTGGGTGATGAGTATATTGAGAGTGATGCAAAGCTGCACAATGCTTTGTATGATGCACAACTGACAAAGGCTTGTTATCAAAAATTGATAAAGATGTAAGAATGGGAAACTTAAATGAGCCATATAGCTATCATCATTTCTTCTTTCCTTTTCGATGGGATGTGTTGAAGCCCGGCTTTAAGCTAACGGATCGAAAGGAAAGTCTGCCCTTTGATAAACGTGCAGATTTGGGTAAATTTCATGAACATATTACATCCTCTAATTGGGAACATAAACAGTTCAGTTTTAAAAACCAGAACGGCTCTTTCAATCATGTCGCTTACAATGAATTTACCTATTATCACGACTTTGTTCGCAAAGTGATTTATGACTATCAACTGCCATATCATTCTACGACAGATTATTATAAACAGGGGGAACTTCGATATTATGAGTATCATCTTGAAGAGAATAAGGAGCATTTGTATATTATAAGACATCTGAAACCAACGCAAAGTATACCTGCCGAGTTGAGTTTAAAAATAGACGGGTTGTCATTACATATTCTTAATACCGGCATCGGTATTCTCTCATTCAGCCTTGCTAACGATGCTTATCCGTACCCTGATGTCATCCGCTACATTAATGAATATGGCCGGCATATCTATCCTCAGTTCATTCGCTCAGAAGATGAAGAGTATTTAACGCCTACAAAACATGCTTTCCTTGCCAATGAAATAGAAGTTGTGCTGAATGGACAGGCATCCGAGCCTGAGGATTTTGAAGAGTATCCATTCAAGACTTCTGTAGAACAGCCATTCATACCGCCTAAATTTATTAGAGCCCTGTTTAGTGATGATTTTACTTTTTGTATCAACCAAGATCTTAAACGGGAAACCGTTCTTATTAGCCGTGTGCTTGATGACCGAATGTTTTTTATGTGTTGGTACGGCAACGATGAATGGAGCAAAAATCTAAGTGGGAATGCTTATAAGAATTGCGACTGGTGGTATGGTTATATTTTTGGCGATAAAAGCGGCAAAAGTATTGCAAATAACGATTTGCAGGCAACCCAGCTTGCAACACATACTTACACCAGATGGGTTGATTATGGTACACTTTTCGGCATGAGTAGAGATAGCTTTGTGAGCGTTTCGCAAACTCAATCTACACTGCGTAGTAATGATGCTCCACCTCTGCCTGAACACATCAATAGCATATACTACACCATGATAGTATTATGTCTTGCACAACGGGCAAGCATTTTGAAATTCTCGGCTGAAGTAGCCTACCTCGGAGATATTACTCAGCAAGGCGACAGCAAGCTGTTGGGAGAAGTAAAAGACCTGTACAAAAACTACATTGAATTCGTCAATAAAATTTATTTCCGTGAAGTGACATCGCAGATACAGGGAATTGAACTGTATGCTCAATTGCAAAAAATAATGTCTATACCGGAAGATGCAAGCGCTTTAGATCGTCAGATCCAGGAGCTTTTCCATTATGTTCGTCTCGAAGCTGAGGAAATTGAGAGCAAGGCACTGAACAGGCTTCAACGAATTGGATTTCCGTTGTTAATAATGTCGCTGATAATAGGGTTTCTGGGAATGAATGTCTGGGATGGTAGTAACCTGCCTATCAATAATATTATGGAACAACGAGATATAGCCTGGGGGGGAATTTTTTGGTGGGGCGGTTGGATTATTGGGCTCAGTCTTTTGATTGTAACACTCACCAGGCTTGCCGGTAAGGCAATAAGCAAAATCAAACAGAACGTATGATTTGAGTATTCACAAGAAAAATTACCACAATGAAAAAGATATTATCAGCAGTCATTGTCTCAGGTTTTATAGCCCTACAGTTTGTTCTTATTTTTTGTCATCAAATAAATGATTTGGCGGACAATGTGCAAATAGCAATGATTACTTCATGGGTGACATTGCTTGGCGGCTTAGGTAGCCTGCAGGCATTTTCGATTTATTGGGATAAGAAATCCGAAGCGGAAAGCTTGCGTAAACAATTGCAACAATCAGCAAATGCAGCATTGACCACAAAAGCAAAGGAAGAATCGGATGCTTATCAAAACAGTATGGAACAGAACCGTAAGCGCAGAATTTTGGAAGAACGAATTAAGTTTATAGAAGGAATAGTTGCCAACGATAAGCTTGAAGAGTCCACTCATAAGGTGGCTGTAGAATGTTTAGAGAAATTGTTACACGAATTTTCACCTAATGGACAAAATTCAAAAAACGCGTTATGAGTAATCCCTTCACTCTCACCTTTACCCTCCGCCAGCACACACCTATCATCCACTTCCAGCACCAGCAGGCAGGGGCTACACTGCGGGCAACAGAAGTAAAGCCGAAGCTGGATAGGTTTATTATGGAGCAGGTGCTCAAAAGTCAGCAACCCGCAATTCCATTCAACCACTTTGAGGGAGAAGGTTCGGAAAGGAAATATATTGATGTTGGTAAAGCATTTTTAAGAGAGACAAAGAAACCAGAACTTAAAGGATGGCAAAGCTGGCTA
>JBBQVY010000220.1:0-8104 GCA_038211085.1 Chitinophagales bacterium
TCTTTTAATTGTTGCCACGAGCGGATAAAACCAAGCAGGTACCAGGCTACTCCCCGGCTCCAGTTCCTATATTCACGGCCGCCTTTGTTATTGGTACGTTGATAAATTCCGGTTGAGTCAGCTAAAGCAGCAGCCCTTGCCATTAAGTTTGTTACGGATATATTTTGTAATTGCTTATCGTGCCGGTTAGCACCTATCACGGCTAACGGATAAGAAACGGTGTAGCACTCTTCTGTTTTTATTATAGGAAAAGCCGACTGCGGATCGTCGCTGATTACACCATTCTTATCCTGGTGTTGTTTACAAAATTCAATGGCTGTTTGTAAAGATGGATGCTTCGGATGCAAGCGGGCATACAATGCAAATGGCAGCGTAGTTTCTACATTCATCACCCTGTTATTGATAGTTGTATTATTAAGCCCGATGTAACTAAAAGATGTATCGGTAAAATATTGGTTAAACCTGTTTTGCAAACTTTTATTTGCAGCAGGCTCGCTGGCCGATAACACCTGTAATCCATCCATTACCACGCCTTCCATCCAGCCAAAGGGTTGATACATGTTGCGGTTCAATAATGTTTCTTTTACCTCACTAATACCAGATGGCCCACCATTGGATACCAGCAGGTGCGGCTTGTACACGTCGGGGATATTTGCATCGTTACTACCAAATATAGCCTGCGGTTGTTTGCCTTTAATTTGCCGGATGGTCACCCCCTGTTCAAGTACTTTTTTTACCTGTCCGTTTCCCAATATCAATTCATACACCTGCAGGTAAGTGGCATAACGTATATCCAGTTCTCCCAATTTTTCGCGGCTCTCTTTAAGCCTTAGCTCAAATACACAAGGCTCTCTTACATCAGTAGCGGTACTTATTCTAAATCGTGCAAAAGGAAATGAATCTGTATTTACCCTTTCGTTCCATTCAATAGCTATCCCTGTACTGTCTATTAATTGATACGCCCAATTAAACGGCGTTGCTTTGCCTGCAGCAAGCCGTAGTGTGGCTTTATTATTTATTGAACCCTGAAGCAAACTATACGCAACTTTACCAGGTTTGGCGGCAGCATATTTTGTGTTGGACGATGAAATTTTACCTGCACAGCTACTGAATATCACAAAGACAAACGCAACGATATAGTATAGGTTTACTTTCATATTTAATTGATTTGCGCTTTTATGAACTACTCCTATTTATTTAAAAATGGTGGACGCCCAAAAAAAAAACCTGCGGCAGTTCCATCATCCACAGGCATGCATGCCTGAACGGTGTAAGCCATCGTATTTGGGGAATTTGTTTGGTTGCTTTCTGATCCTGAAAAATTGAAGCAACTTCTTTTAGTGTGAGGTGTTCCGATAGGTCTTGTTTCAATCAATTAGTAGTAAGAATTCTTATACTTTCGGGAAGATGCTGAACGCCTATCAAATTGCCTGCACTTTTTATTTAGACGTGGCTTTTAATTCAAGTATCGCCCCTTTTGCCAGAAGTTTATTTTTCAATTCGTTGTAATCAACATCTTGTACTGCAATCTTATTGTCGATAGCCACCACTGCTGCAATAGCTGCCGATTGGCCAAGTATCATAAACACAGGTTCCATGCGCAACGAACCATAAGCAATATGGCTGGTGGAGGCACAAACCGGAACAAATAAATTGCTGCACTGTTCCTTTTTAGGAACTATTGAACCGTAAGAAATTTGATACGGCCGAAGCGGTTTAACACCCACATCGCCTTCGTTTTGCACAAACCCTTCGGCGGTTACAATGCGTTGGGCATTGTGCGCATCAAGTGCGTACGAACCCATTCCAACTGGTTTTGGCACCGTGGTTTTGCCCATTGCATCGTTTTCGGTTAATACATATTCGCCAATCATGCGGCGGGTTTCCCTTACGTACAATTGATACGGCCAGTTGCCGTTACTGGAAAACTCATCTTTGGCCAAACCCCAGTTTTGCATTTTTGTCCTTATTTCCTCAGGAACACGGGTATCGTTGGCCACGAAGTAAAGCAAGCCTTTTTGGTAATTCTGGTGATCTGCTACGATCTGTTTGCGACGCTTGTAAGTAGCTTCGGGGTAATCGTAATTCATACCAATGTAATCGCTGCTAAACGGCCCGTGGTGGTTGGTGTCTGTTTTCCGGTTAGGTATCACGTCAAACTTATTAAACCACTCGCGCCATCCGGCATCGAAAACGCGAACAAGCAATTCATACCGGGTTGGATCGTAGTTTTTGGGTTTGGGAAAAGGGACGAGGTTTTGGCTATTATTACTCATGCAAACCCGGTAGCAATAAGCCTGAATTTTATTGTCGCCAGTACCGTTTGGCTGGAGCTTTTCGGACGAAATGCCAAATAGCAAACCACTTTCAGGCTTTCCTTTTATTTTGTAAGGGTCAATTTTATTTTTGAAATTATGGCCATGGTGATTATTATCAACCTGCACCCCGTTCCATGTTTCACCATACACCGAATTGGCCTCACGCCCAACGTGGTACGACACACCGGCGGCCGCCACCAGGTCGCCTTCGTATGTAGCATCAATAAACATTTTGCCGGTAAACACTTTTCCTGACAAAGTTTTGAACAATACAATTTTAGCGTCCTTTTTTGTTACTCCTTTTTCTCTGTCGAGCCATTCATCTCTGAGAACCGTAATTTTATTTTCTTTTACAAAGGCTTCGAAAATGTTCTCTGCTACATGAGGTTCAAAGATCCACATGGTGCGGTTCTCGCCATCCATAGCGGCAGTGCCCTGCCCTTGGTTACCGTATTCATTTTTTTTCTGCCACTTCCAGGCATCTTCTTGTTAATAATACATATAAACCCGTTGATAAAATTGACGCGCCAAACCGCCAATGGCATCTTTATTACCTGTATCAGTAAAACCTAATCCACTAGATGACAACCCGCCCAAATGCACATCGGGACTAACAATGATGACCGTTTTGCCGCTTTTTACAATTTCTACTGCTGCGATGATGGCAGCCGGTGTTCCGCCATAGATGATAACATCGGCCTTATAATCTCTTTGTAGTTTTTGTGCAGACAATGATCCTGTTTGGAGTATAAAAAAGGCAGACAGGAAAATACAGGTAACTATTGCAATATGCTTCTTCATTATAAAAATTTATTTATCTAAAACTATTTGATTTATACAATAACAGTTCTACCTGATCTTCAAAAAATAAACCGGCAATTCAATCATCATTATTAGCCAATGCAATATGAGTTTAATTCTATTTTTTAAATAAAAACCGATCAAACCATTTATAGGCATATTCCCTCACATCGTCAATCGTATCGTGGCCATCACCATGTACAAGTACTGATATGCGGTTAGGTGTTCCTAATAATTGATAAACCTGCATGGCTTGAGATATGGCGCCAAAACTTGCCGCCACATCAGGATTATACGGGTCGTTATAATCTTCTAAAAATAACATAGCCCTGGGTGCACACAATGCAATTACTTCGTGTATATCGTACGGTGGCTTTCCATCTTTTGCAATCTTTTTCCATTTTTCGGGTTCTTCTTTGGTTGAGGCTGGTCTCATTAAACGGTAAATATTGGTTGCTGCAGGACTAACCCCTGTAGATGGAACTGATACTTTAATTCGTGGGTCAATTGCTGCATGATACAAAGCCATTCCACCGCCAAGCGAGTTACCCATGGAGCCATACGAACCTTTATTTACAAAAGGCAATTGCTCTAAAACATCAATCGCACGAATAAGCACCAATAATTTAATGGCTCTGTAGGACCAGTTTGGATACTTTTTCAGGAAATCATCCACCAATTTTTCTTCGGTAGTATTTTTTATCGTGGCTCCATAGCCAAATAAATCAGGCGAGAAGGTGATGTATCCTCGTTTTGCGAGTTCAGTACCATAAGCCCTTCGTGTGCCCGGTGCTCCTAAAGCACCATCTTTTCCACTTGCGCCATTGGTGCCATGAACGGTGAGTACGGCCGATGATTTATCTCCATTTTGAAATTTTTCGGGAAGGATCATTACTGCCTCGTTCCAAATATCATCAACAACATGGTAGCGATATTTTACATGTTGTAGTCCAAATTTTTCGTATCGTTCTATTACCTCAAATTTGTTTACAGCCGGTTTTAGCTCTACCGGGCCGGTTCCCAGGGCTGAATTTAAACGCTTCATTATCCTGTCCCTGATTTCGGGCCATTCACCAGCCCTGGTATCTGGCAATATTAAAGCAGTATTAGAAAGCGTATTTAAGGAAACCGATGTACCTGGCGTTATATCGCCATACAAATCTTTTAATGATTTATCCGACGTGGGATTGACTTGCGCAATCGTCATGTTTGTAAAAAGCAAGTATCCGCACACACCCATAAAGGTTTTTAATTGATGTTTCATAGCTGTTTTTGTTTTTTTGGCAACAATGCTGTAATGACAATTGCCGGAAGTCTATACCAGCAATCATTTGGTCTATTTCTATTTTTTATAAGATGATTTTTTCACCTCTTCTGTACATTGGGTGACACATAAAAAGGACTTTTCGTTTGTTTATTAGCTACGGATAGCTAGTGTTTAAGTGATGTTGATATATACACTTATTAAACACTAAAGGAGTACATAGCACGCAGCATTTAACACTATGGGCACTCCACCTACGCCAACTACTTTATGCCAGCAAGCTCAGCTTTTTAATTTCATCAGGCGTTAATGTCCGTGAAAAAACCGCCTTCTCCAATTTCCCCTATAAAAAAATTGCCCATCCCTTTTTTTAGTTCTACGGCCCCAACTGTAAAATCTGAACCGTTGTTACCTAACCCCTCCATAAACCGGTAAAGGTCTTTACTATGAAACGCACCATCATCATAGCCGCGAAAACCTTTGGTATTTTTTATTAGTTCGGGTTCCCCGGCCATAAACGCTCCGTTTAAAAAGGATCGTATAAAAGTGCCGTCATAAGTAAAAGCAATAAAATCGGGTAACTCAAAAATAGTTTGTACTTAAAATCCCGTGTCCGCCGCAAAGTCCATGTATTTCTCCCAATCGTACAACGTTAGGTTATGAACGCCTTCACGCATGTGATAGCCCATATTTGAACTTTTCACGGGTGTGTTTTTCGCC
Organism: Chitinophagales bacterium; assembly: GCA_038211085.1. GTDB lineage: Bacteria > Bacteroidota > Bacteroidia > Chitinophagales > Chitinophagaceae > Segetibacter. The sequence continues at coordinate 5,104 of JBBQVY010000220.1, forward strand.
GGTTGTTCATTAACCGGAAGTGGTTTTAGTCCAAAGAGTTTGTATACGGGTTCAGCATATTTCAATGACAAAAATTCACCTACGGGGTCGGCCCAGTTGTCTTCAGATGCACTTGCAACATATACAGCGCGGGGTGCAATTAATGCAATCAGCTCATGTTGATCCATTGGTAATGCATTTACGTTTGTATTGTAATTTTTGTAATTATCGCAAAACCAGTGTGGAAAATTTGTATTCAAATCCTCTATCGTTTCACCAACCAAATGTCGCGACAAAGCAGCTCCTCCTTCGCCAGAGCAACTGGAAATGGTAAGTGCAAAACGTTCATCCTGTGCTCCTGTCCACAAGGCGGCTTTTCCTCCCCGCGAATGTCCTAAAACTGCAACTTTTGATGCATTTATTTCTTTGTCTGTTTCCAAATAATCCATTACACGCATAGCGCCCCAGGCCCATGCACCTATGGCTTTCATCCCGTTTGGCATTTTTAGTTGTTCAGGATAAAGGCGTAAAACTCCCTGGTCGTAGCTTACTTTATTATCAGCAGCTACATCACTAACGTGGAATGCAGCTATGGCATACCCTCTTGCGATCACCTCTTCGGCAGGCCAGAAACCACTTTTTTCAACACGGGTCGGATCTGTATTGTTTCTACCCCTGTGGTTGATCAACAAAAATACCGGACATGGTTTTTTTGCTTTGGCCGGAATAAAAAGTGTCACATTAATAGTAACCAATTGTCTGTTCCGGTAAACATCAATACCAATTTCTTTAAGTGTAGCTTTTCCGTTCATCGCCATTTTATTTTCCGGTTTCAGTTTAAAACGAATACTATCAAAGTCTTTAGGTAACTGACCATAAAGATTATCTTCAAATAAAGTAAGAATTTCTCCCCGTCTGTTCTTCATCCAGCTATTTCGATCACTTATTTTTTTCCCGGAATTACTGATCAACGGGTCAGGAAGTGCCATTTTAACGGCCGCATCATTCGATTGTGCATAACTGCCGAGATAAAAAAATACCAGGAAAGCTATACTCCAAATTTTGTAATTTTCGGGTTTCATAATATCAACTTTTTAGTATTAATAAGCATCATAAAATCAATTGCAACAACAGGGTTGCTATATCCATTGCCTGATTTTTTTAACAGGGTTTAATAAGGATATTTTCCCGGTATCTGTGTAATATTTGCCGGCACAGAGTCCGCGTACCTCAAAAGCCAGTCGACACTTAAAATAAAAATTCAAACCATTTACAGGTTTACAGTCAATAGCCATTTTTAAAAATGCTCTATAGCTAATTTGCATATCTCCCATTTATGTTACCCTGGTTATATTAATCTTTAATTGCAAAGGCTACATATTTGTCTCCTGATTTTGATTTTAATTTTCCGCCGCCGCATGCAATTACGATGTACTGTTTGCCCTTGATTGAATATGAACCTGGTGAGGCATACCCTGCAGCCGGCAAGCCTGCCTGCCACAAAGTTTTGCCATCGGCTTTATCAAAAGCCCGGAGCTTTTCATCGCGACTGGCAGCAATGAAAATGAGTCCACTTGCAGTCACCACTGGACCCCCGTAATTATCAGTGCCTGTTGGCGGAATGCCTTTCCTTGTCAGCTCTTCGTACTCGCCCAACGGCACCTGCCATTTTTGTTCACCAGTGTTTAGGTCAATGGCTGTAAGCGTACCCCAGGGTGGTGTGCTTACCGGGTAGCCGTTGCGGTCGTACCAGCGGTTATACCCGGTGTGCTGGTAAGGTGATTTATCGCCGCCGCTTTCGGCTCCCTTTACCTGAATGCTGCCCTCTCCTTTGTTTGTTACAAACGCGACAATCACTTTTCTTTCCTCCGGGGAAACATGCGAGAAGGAAGGCATCATGCCTCTACCCTTTTCCAACAGTTGCAGCAATTCGTTGTCGCTGTATTTTTTTTCAACGTTTGCCAGCGAAGGATACGAACCGTCGTGATTGCCTTTGCGGTCATCGCCGTGACAGGCCGCACAGCGGTTGATGTACAAGGCTCTGCCCGTGACTGATGCGCCGGTGGTGTTTTGCTGTGCATCAACAAGTGAGGTATAAACGGGCAACTGTTTAGCCGGTACGTACAAAATGCCGTCCGGGTCGGTGGCCGCGCCACCCCACTGCGGCCCGCCATAAGTGCCGGGAAAAAACAAGGTCATTTCGCGGCCAACCGGTATGTAAGCGCTTCCGTGGCGTGATGCCCGAAGCAGTTTTACCAAGGAATCTTTGTCGGCAACAAATGAGTTGAAATCTTCTTCGTTAAAAACCTGCCGGGTAAACGGCTCCGGCTTTACCGGAAATGGCTGTGTAGGACTTGGATACTCTCCTTTTACAGCGTCGGTGCGGGTGTTCTTTTCAACAATTTCAAACAGTGGCTTGCCCGATACACGGTCAAAAACAAATACATACCCCTGTTTTGTCAATTGCGCTACGGCATCGGTTTTAACACCCTTATGAATTACCGTCACCAGATTAGGTGGGGCGGGTGGATCCCTATCCCAAATATCGTGATGCACAAACTGAAAATGCCACAACAATTTGCCGGTAGCGGCTTCCAATGCCAGCAGGCAATTGGCATACAGGTTGTCGCCCCTGCGGTTGCCGCCAAAAAAGTCATAGGCCGCAGAACCGGTGGGTGCATACACTATCCCGCGCTCCCTGTCTATGGCCATGCCTGCCCAGCAGTTGGCGCCGCCAATACGTTCCCTCGGTTTTGCCGGAAACCAGGTATCATAGCCCGGTTGCCCAGGTTCAGGGATTGTTTTAAACGTCCATACCAGTTTGCCCGTATAAACGTTGAAAGCCCGGATATCTCCCAGAAGCGCCGTCTCCTCTTCTGCTACCCTTGCGCCAACAATAATTATGTCTTTATAAATTGTATTGGGTGTATTTGCCGTTACATAATTGTCTGCATTTGGCCGCGAAATTCCTTCCTTTAAATCAATTTTACCATTGTTTGCAAATTGTGGTACTAATTTTCCC
>JBBQVY010000221.1:0-7859 GCA_038211085.1 Chitinophagales bacterium
GTACCTACCAGCCAGCCACAGTTTAAGGTTATAAAAACCATGTTTGAAAAGACCTATGATTACAAAGACAGTTTGTTTTACGATGTTACAGCCTGGACCTTATCACTGGCATTTAACCTTGACAATGCTGCCATTACTACACCTCCAGCCTCCTTCCTCGGCAGCCTGTTAACAAGTGTTGCAAAACCTGCCGGCAGAATTGTGGGTGGCATAAATAACTACGCATACGTCTTTGGGTGGGAAGATTATTACGCTCCAAGGCTTTTATATGCCTTGCAGGCGAAGGGTATTTTGACAAAGGTGGCTACTCAAAAACTTCAGGGGCATACTGCAGAAGGTGACAAGCAATTTACTTATGGTGCCATTCTGATACCAGTAAAGCAACAGGCAGTGAACGCTGCAGAATTATACAAGTTAATAGACGAAGTAGTAAAAATGAGTGGAGTGGAAGTCTATGGTTTGCAATCCGGTCTTTCGGTTAGTGGTATTGATTTGGGAAGCAACAGTTTTGCAAATGTAAAAAAGCCAAACATTATGATGTTTGGTGGCACAGGGACCAACCCAACTGATATGGGGGAGATATGGCATTTGTTAGACCAGCGTTTTAACATGCCCGTAAGTATAGTTGATGTTGAACGTTTTAATGCAATCGATGCTTCAAAATATAATGTGATGATTATGCCTTCTGGGCCATATAATAATCTTGACAGGGCTGGCCAGGAAAAATTACGTAACTGGGTAAGCAATGGAGGAACATTGATAGCTACTGAAGATGCTGTAAAATGGTTAAGTACAAATGGACTAACAAAGGTTTTGTTTAAACCAGACAACGAAAAAAAGGATACTACCGTAGCCTTACCTTATTACCTAAGAATGGATGAAATGCGTGCCAAGGAAATGGCCGGATCAATATTTGAAGCGAAACTTGATATAACGCATCCCCTTTGTTATGGCTATACTTCTCCAACCGTAAGTGTTTTTAAAACCAATACCTTATTTATGGATCAGAACAATGGCGCATATGATTCGCCGGTAATGTATACAGAAAATCCTTTGCAAAGCGGATACATTTACAGGGCAAACAAAGAGATGATCAGGAATTCAGCAGTGGTCAATATTGACCAGGTAGGTAAAGGAAAGATCATATCAATGGTAGATGATTTGAATTTTAGGGCCTTCTGGTTTGGGACCACAAAAATATTTATGAACTCGATATTTTTTGGAAATATTATACGCCTGTAAAAGCTGCGTTTAATTTTTTATTGTAACTGGAACCGATACAATAGAGCGATGGTTAGGAAAATTTAATTTAAAGGCAGGTGTTTTTACTCTTCATTTGCATCTACGAAAAATAAATACAACATTATGAAGTTGAGGATATGTAAATTAATGATGGTCGGCTTGTTTTTTTACCTGCCTATCCACTCAATGGGCTGGGGTTTGCTGGGCCACCGCATAGTGGGCCAGATTGCTGACAATCATTTAAACGCTAAAGCAAAGACTGCCATCAAATCCATTTTAGGAAATGAAAGTGTAGCTATGTCAGCCAACTGGGCAGACTTTATAAAATCAGATTCAAATTTTAAATATCTGGATCCGTGGCATTATGTAAACTTCGACTCTGGTATTGATTATACCACCATGCAAATTTTTTTAAAAAAAGATACCGCAGTGGATGCGTACAGTAAACTTACTTTTCTTACCCAACAATTAAAAAATAAAAAGCTAAATAAAGCGATACAATTATTTTACCTGCGGATGCTAATTCATATAGGAGGCGACGTACACCAGCCATTGCATGCAAGTGCCAAGGGCGACAGGGGTGGTAACGATATAAAAGTTCAGTGGTTTAACCAGCCCGCAAATTTGCACAGTGTTTGGGATAGCTACTTTATTGAATCGCAGCAACTAAGTTATACGGAGTATGCCAATAATCTGGATCATGTAACTGCGTTACAACTGGTAGCCTGGCAAAAGCAGCCATTAACAAAATGGTTATACGATTCTTATAAAATTAGCGATACACTTAGGATGGAAATTAAGCAGCCTAACCAGCGGTTAAGCTACGATTACAACTTTAGGTACCTGCATACTTTAAACGAGCAATTGCTTAAAGGTGGAATTCACCTGGCAGGGTTGCTAAACGAAATTTTTGGAAGCTAGGTTATATTCTTAGCTTAAAAAAAGAAGAGGCGTTTCCTTAGCTGGTAACGCCTCTTCTTTTTCGCGAACTGCTTGTTTAAACTTTGGGAAACTTATATCCATTATGATATTCCTTGGCAAAATATTGCTTGTTTATATCATTATTAGTGAACTGATTTTTAGTAGCATCCCACTCTAATTTCTTTCCACTTCTAAAGGCAATATTGCCCATTTGACAAACCGTGGCAACGTGTGCACCTGCCTGGATGGAACAATGTAGATCAGCCATTTTTCGCGACTTGATAACATCAACAAAATTGACCATGTGGTTATTTAATCCATTATCCGAAGACTTTTCAAAGGGCCTAACCACCTTGTTCTTACTTTGTTTTTCTTCAATAACTTCCCAACCACCACGATTTAAAATTAAAGTACCGTTGTTGCCAATGTAAGCAATACCATGATCGCGGTTATACGAGCCATTGTCTATACCCATGGCAGAATCCCAAACCATATTAAAGCCGTCAAACTCATATAAAGTGGTTAGTGTATCGGGCGTTTCTTCGTACAAATCAGGATAAGCAAAACGACCTCCCAGTGCTGAAACTGATTTTGGTACCGCTGCTTTCATACCCAATAATCCATAGTCAATAAGGTGCACCCCCCAGTCTGTCATCAACCCTCCTGCATAATCCCAGAACCACCTGAAATTAAAATGATACCTGCTTGAATTGAAAGTTCGTTGCGGGGCTGGTCCAAGCCATTTTGCGTAATCGGCGCCTGCTGGTGGCGCTGTATCTGGTACAACAGGTCCGGGCTTCATCCAGCCCTGGTAGCACCAAACTTTTACTGTTCTTATGTTGCCCAATTGCCCGCTTTGTACAAAGTCAACTGCATCTTTAAAATGTTTTTGGCTACGCTGCCATTGGCCTGCCTGTACCACCTTGTTATACTTTTGTTGTGCATCAACCATGGCCCTGCATTCTGCTATAGAATTTCCAACCGGCTTTTCAACATAAACATCTTTACCTGCCTGGCAAGCCTCCACCATCATTAAAGCATGCCAGTGGTCGGGGGTGCCTATAATAACGGCATCAATGTCTTTGTGGTCGAGCACCTGCCTGTAATCGTTATAGAATTTTACTTTAGAGGCGTCCACATTCAGTTTGGCGAGGTCTGGAGTACGCTTTTCAATTACATTTTTATCGCAGTCGCAAAGTGCAACAAGGTTAACGCCGGCAACTTTTAAGGCCGCAGTCAAATCAGCCCAACCCATACCGTTAATGCCTATTACGCCAATGTTTAATTGATCGCTTGGTGCAAGTTTTTTTAGCATGGCTAAAGCCGGATTATCGAAGGCGCTTAAAAGGAGACTACCTCCAACCATAGTAGCAGTGTTTTGGATAAAGTTTCTTCTTGATGACATGTGTCAGGATTTTTTTTATGGAGAATATGAGCAATCGTTCTATGAAAGGAGTTGTTTAAACTTTATTAGATGTTTAAATATCGGGCTTTATTAAATGGCATAGCAGGTAAGTTAAAACTTATCTGCATCAAATAAAATTAAGAAACTTGTGGGATGCGTGTACGAATGACAATTAATAATATTCTTTTTGGAACAAGGGAATAAACCAGCTAAATAAGTTATGCTAAGGATCAATATTTACTGCCTGAAAGCTTTGAACTAAATACAGATTAAAGTTTTACAAGATCTTTTCTTATCGCTTCAAGGGCCAGGCCTACGCGGCTCCCAACATTTAGTTTCTGAAAAAGACTTTCGCGATAGCCGTCAATGGTTCGCTCACTCAACCCCATTTTGTGAGCTATAGATTTATACGTAAGGTCGCTACAGGCTAACTGTAAAAACTGTTTTTCTTTTTCGGTTATATTCAACAACTCGGCTGATTTTTCTGCCATCAGTAGCCGTCTGAAATTTATATTGCTTGCATCGCCATTGTAATAACCTTTGGCATTCACCTCGTTTAGTGCTTTTTCTAATTCGTCGGGATGCGTGTCTTTTAAAAGATATGCGCTACATCCTGCTTTCAACATATCGATGATGGTCTTGTCATTATCGTTCATCGACAAAGCAATAATTTTTATTTCGGGATGATTACTATTGAGCCACTGTGCCGTAGCAAGCCCGTCCATTACCGGCATGTTTACATCCAGCAAAATTATATTGGGAAGTTCTTTTAGTTTCCCCAGCTTTTCCTGTAAGTCTTTTCCGTTTAAGGCCTCAACAATTACCTTAAAATTTTGAAAACTGCCTAACATAAGGCTAAGCGACTTTAAAAAAAGCTGGTGATCGTCAACGATACCTATTTTAACATTCATGCGATGGCGTTTTTAACCGGGATTTCAATTAGTACCCTACAACCTTTCATTAGTTCGGTATTCCAGCTAATGGTGCCACCCAATATCTGAGTACGTTGATTAAGGTGCAAAAGTCCCAGGCCGTTTTTTACTTCAGTTTGATTGAAACCTTTGCCATCGTCCCTGATCTGAATAGTAAGTTTCGATTCTTCACCCTTGATATCTATAAAAATATTAGATGCCTCGGCATGCTTAATCGAGTTTTGAATTGCCTCCTGAATAATTCTAAATAAGATGATCTGTTCATCCGCCCTTAAATAGCTATTGTTTACTGAGGATAAATGCAGTTTAATGGTATTAGTAGAGGTGAGGCGGTTTACTTCAGCTTCAAGATTTTGCAACAGGTTAAATTGTTCGAGCCATTCCTTGTTCATTGATTTGGAAAGCGAACGTAATTCCAATATAGCCTTGCCCAACGTTTCGTTTGCTGTGTGCAAAGTATCGGGCGGGTTGGTGATCGATCTTTCTGTAATGCCTATCAACATTTTTGTAGTGCTTAACAACTGGCCGATGTTGTCGTGCAATTCCTTACTTAAGGTTGACAGGGTAGCCTCCTGCACCTCCATTTGCGATTGCAGAAGTTCCTCTCTAAAAGAACTTTCCATCAGTTGCTTTTCCTGTAAAAACTTGTAAGTATTTTTTTGGTACGATATCACGAATAAAATAATGAAGAGACATAATAATAAGATAAAACAGCAAGCCGCTATAACAGTAAGGGGCTCGTTCGAGAAGCTTTGCATAGGAAACCTTTAATAATAAAAATGCACATAATAGTAAGCATTATATTTTGATATCGCCAAAGCATACCTATGTTTGTTACACCTAAATTGGTGTAGTGCCTGTATAAAATGAAAATGAAAAAACAGCTTGCATAATAAAAGAAGATGCCGGTTACCATCCAAAAATCAGGAAGTTCAAAAAGATTTTCTCCCTTTTGACCTTGTATTAAACCATTGTAAAAAGCCAAAGAATACAAGGTAAAAATGACGCTCGACCAAACAAAGCCTGACGAATCGAAAATAAAATAGTTAACCTCCACCAGTTTATAGGTAATGCCTGCTATCACAAAAAGAATAGTGATAAACTTTATAAATTGTTGGTAGCGGTTGAGAGCGGCAAGCTGCCAAAAGAATAAGGATAAAAAAATAAAATTCAACAGGTTCTCTGAATGATACAGCAAATGATTGTTCATGTCGAAAAACTCAGATACAACATTGCTGATGCCATTAAAAAGGAAACTACTGAGCAAATACATGAGTAGCCAGACCTGTTTTTTGTTTCCAAAAACAGGTCTGGTTAAAGTAATGCCCACTATAAAACATATCATAGGGGAAATGGTATCCAACAAAATGATTAATATTCTCATTATGATATTTTTATCACTCACATCTGGGTGGATAAGGGCACCCATCAATGGCTCCTGTCACGCCCTCTCCATTGGTTGCTATCGCTGTGGATGCTAAAGCGGAGGATTTGAGGAAACTTACTTTTAATTTTGGTTTATCATCTTTTGTGGCCGATGGATAAACAATGATGCCCAGGTCCTGACCACCTGCGCTTTTAGCTTCTTCAATTAAGCGGGTTATGTCTTTTAAAAAGAAAAAGCATTTTTGATCTACCATGTTTTTAAGATTTAAGGTTTATGATGCAATATTCAAAATAAGAACGAAAAATCAACCGGGAAATTTCCCGTAAAAAATGATAAAAGTACCCTTGCCCTTGTCTCATTCAGTAAATATGTTTACAAAGTCAATAACAATCTGATCAGCTAACAATACTTATAATAAAAGCATGAATTAACGTTTTTTCTTGGGGGTTTTTTTCAGGTGACTCCCTTTCAAGGGAGTTCCTCTTTTTATAGAAGCGGCAGTTGAAGCATCATGAATAAGTGGTTAAAGAAGCCATGCAAACACACCAAAAAGTAACCTAACTCTAACACTACTCAGAAACTGCTATGGAAAAACACTTGCGAATTAAAAATGAAACGATCTCCTACCTCGAAAGAAATGAAACCAAAACAAAAACTATCTTCTTCATTCATGGTAACTCGGGATCTGCTTTAAGCTGGAGTAATCAGTTAAACGATCCGCTACTGGCAGAATATAGGTTGGTCGCTTTTGATCTTCCTGCCCACGGTAATTCTTCTGCTTTTGAGAACGAAGCCACATACAACTTGTTGTCTTTAGCTGAGTTTATGACGGAAGCACTTCAAGCCTGTTTACATAATGATGAATATATTATTGTAGGTTTCTCGCTTGGAACCAATATTGTGGCTGAAATGCTTCAACACAATATCTATCCAAAGGGTATAGTATTGATAAGCCCTTGTATTGTTGGGGGAGGGTATCCGCTACATGGCATTGGTTTGCCTGGTTTTAATGCCGATGTGCTTTTTAATGATGACTGTTCGGATGAGGCTTTGGAATCGTTTATACGCCTTGCATGCTATACTAAAAACAATGATAATTTTACCTTGTTGATTACAGATTATAAAAAGGTAAAGTCCCCTTTTAGATCCATGTTATTAAAGACCGCACTTGATGGAAAAATTAGTGATGAAATAAACTTGCTAAACAGTTATACCAGCGGACCGGTACTACTCATCTTTGGCCAGGAAGAAAAGATTGTAAAATCTGGTTACCTTGACAATGCACATTTACCCATTTGGAACAACACGATTTATAAAATTCCGTATGCCGGTCATTTTGTACACATGGATCAGCCGGAGGCCACCAACCAGTTATTGGCTGGTTATTGCAGAAGCTATCTCCATTCATTCACACCTATTGCCTGCAATTCCTAACGGTTCTTTGAGTTTCGGCTCATCTTTTCTACTAACAGTATCAATCTGACTTTCCTTATAACTACCCGGTTAACTTTGGTATCATATAAAGCCAGCCGTGCTTTTATTTTGTGTGGTTACTCAATCTGAGTAACACTTCTTAAAACCAAAATGTGACTGTTTGTAAATTTTATAAACCTTAGTTAGCATAGATGACATATAGACTTCCTATTTTTTTAATTGTATTGATTTTTGTTGGTTGTACCACCACGTCAACAGATAGCAAACAGCTTAAAGTTGAAATGGCGAGTGTTGTACAGCAGGATACTTCAGTGGTGTATGCCTTGCACCAGCTTTATGATGGGTTGAAAGAAGAAGGAGTGGCCGAAGGAAATATCAGTTTAAAAAAGGATCAAAATCAATTAGGCGATACAATTGTTCGCTTAAAAATAAAAGTTGAATACCAGGGTCGAAAGGAAGCGCAAAACATTTACGCTGCAAACTATATGACCACACTTGTTATGCCAACCGGTCAAAATATAGAGATTGACAATGGTGT
>JBBQVY010000222.1:0-7850 GCA_038211085.1 Chitinophagales bacterium
GACTCATCAGGAAAGCAACTTAGCTGAGGGTAAGCTGCAATGGCAGCGCTTGAATGGCCGGGCATTTCTATTTCGGGTATTACCGTGATGAACCTGTCGGCCGCATATTTTACCACAGCTTTTATTTCATCCTGCGTGTAAAAACCGCCATAGTGTTCCATGGTATTTCCTGTGCCGGGGTGATGGCCTAAAATGGTACCATTTCGAAATCCGCCAACTTTTGTTAGCAGCGGGTATTTCTTTATTTCAATCCTCCAACCCTGGTCTTCAGTAAGGTGCCAGTGAAAAGTATTCATTTTGTGCAGGGCAATAAAGTCAATGAATTTCTTAACAAAGTTCACATCGAAAAAATGCCTGCCTACATCCAGGTGCATACCCCGATAAGCAAACTTTGGATAATCCTCAATGTCCACCGCATTAATTACTAACCTGGTGTTTTTTTGTGTTGGTAAAAGTTGCAGTAAAGTTTGCATACCAAGAAAAGTTCCCTGGTACGAATCGCCGGTTATACTTACTGATTTGGGTGTAACCTTTAGTGTGTAACGTTCTTCGTTATCCGGCTTTTTTATAAACCTGAGGGTGTTAAGCGAAATAAAATTTGAAGTTGCTTTTTTGGTGGTTTGCAAAGTGAAGCCATAATATTTTCTGAGATAATCATTTAAAAAACCGGCTGTTAATTTTTCTCCATTATCAGTAACCACAAGCCTGGTTGTTTTAGAAATATTGAACGTGCCTGGCATTGTTTTAAGACTTACAGGCTGTGGTATAATGCTGGGTTGCTGAGCAAAAGCAAACATGGAACAAGCCATGAAAAGGAGGGTACAAAGTTTTTTATTCATGTTACAAAGGGTTGGGGTAAAAATAAATTTTAATGCAAATCAAAAGTTTGTAGCGTATAATTTAAACGGTTTCTGTTTGAGGTAAAGCCTCATTAAATAATAACCTGTTGCCGAAAGGGTCCGTTACTTCCATGGTGATGGCATTCCATTCGGCTTTTTCAAGACCAGGTTTATTGTAGGTATAATTTTTAGCAATCAGGTTTTCATGATATTGGTGCAGGTTGCCGTTACAGCACTCAATAAATATTTTAGCACCGGGAGAGCAGTCGCCATGATGCTCCGATAAATGAAACTGTATGTCATCTTTTGATACCTGTAAATAGATGGGAATACCAGGTCTCCGATCTTCCCAGTCAATCTCAAAACCCAACCAGTCAATATAAAATTCCACGGCTTTTTTATAATCAAAAATGCGCAAAATGGGAATGACTTTATAGTTCATGGCGGTTATGGGTTGATAGCGATAAAGTTAAATGTAAAAATTCCTTACGATCAATCATTCTGGCTCCCAGGCTTTCTAAATGTTGGGTATGTACCTGGCAGTCTATCAATTCAACACCTTCATTTTGCAATGTGTCAACATATTTAATGAAAGCGTATTTACTGGCATTACTTACCGTGCTAAACATGCTTTCGCCAAAAAATACCTTGTTCATTTTTATACCATATAAGCCACCAACCAGCTCGTTTTTCAGCCATACTTCGGCACTGTGTGCAAAGCCCAGATTGTGCAGCGTTATAAAGGATCGTTCAACGTCTGCGGTTATCCAGGTACCCGCTTGCCCCTGGCGATTGGTTGTTTTACAGGCATGAATTACTTTGCTAAAGGCTGTGTTAACCGTAAACGTAAATGCATTCTTTTTTAAAAGTGAATGCATGCTTTTACTTACTTTAAGTTCGTTGGGGAATAATACAAAACGAGGGTCGGGTGACCACCACATGGGCACATCGCCATCAAACCAGGGGAAGATACCTTTGCTATAAGCCAGCAAAAGTCGCTCCACCGAAAGATCGCCACCTATTGCAAGCAGCCCATCGGGCAATGCCTCATTTAAGGGAGGAAACCATAGATTACTATCCAGCACATGAAGTGACATGTGTAAATTTAGAGTAGTAAGCTGTTTATAAATGACAGGTCATAAATTAGAATCAAATTTTAATTGGATAGATACAATCGCCAAATGGCGGGGATGCAATCAAAGACTATTGTCTCATAATTGAACGTAGGATGCAGATGTACAGGTAATGGGCAACATAAAAAGAGCAACACCGAGGTTAACCTGCCATAATTTCAAGAGAAGCACTAATTCCTCTGTCTGTTATCGCATCTACATTTGGTTTTAAAGTATCGTAGCTGCCTTCCTGTACGGCATATTTTCCTTTGGTGTGTATAATCATAGCACATTGCTCTGCCTGTTCTTTACTGTGTTTACATACATCAACAAGTGTTTCTATCACCCACTCAAAAGTGTTCACTTCGTCGTTCCAAACAATTATATGGTACTCATTTGCAAAGGAAGTCAACAAATCCACATCCTTCTCAATCACAGTAGCTGTATCTGGTGCTGCTTGTAACATACTTCAAACATTTTGGGTCAAAGTTATTTCATCTGCCATTATTTTAAATAACAGCTTCCTTAAAATTGGTTGGGCTTTAAAATATGGTTCTGCAGCAGAAGGTTAAGAAGTGCAGCGTAAACGGATATTAGGTGATATTATCTATTTACGGTGCCTTTAGGCACACCTCGTGGGTAGAAAATATTAAATTCAATAACACAAGTCGTTCCGATAGGAACGCTTTATGCTTTTTTGAAACATTTCTACCCACCAAAAGTCCCTATCGGGACTATAAAGACTTTAATTCAATCAATGTCTAAAAATAAGGGCCATAAAATTTAAATGTATTTGCCCTGTTAAGAAGTTTTAGTAAGCAAAGGCAAATAACATTCTTGGTTATATTTGCAATGTTGTTGTAAAAATTTGAAAAGTAGCCCAGTCATACGATCCTTTGTAAGTTTATTGCTTATTGGCATATTTGCTTTGAGCATTACGCCAAAAAAAACAATACATATATTGGTTGCTGATCACATAGACCAATCTTCGGATATTGCAACCCAACATGGAACAATGGTTGGAGTAGCAGGTTACCATTGTAATACCGACAACCTTGTTACAAATACTCCCTTCAATCTTTATATTCAACCCTTCATACTCCCAGCTCCTTCACCAATCTCTGTTGACAAGGGTGTAATGATTGCCAGCTTTTATTCTCTCCATCATTTTTATAGCGAATTACGAGGCCCGCCAGTAGCATAATTATCATGCAATCTGCTTTCAAAATTTGAAAGCAATACTTACAATTATTGCACTGCCAGTTATACAGCAACATTTATTTACAGCTTAGCTGAACGCCTTTTAATTTAATTATGAAACATATAGCAGGATTTTTATTTATAGTATTCATGTTGGTTCTATCCACCTCACCAATACATGCCCAGGGTAAAAGTGGAAGGATCAATTTTACCGGTACCATTACCGATGCCAATACAGGCAGCCCTTTAGCAGGAGCATCAGTAGTATTGCCCGACCTTAAAAGGGGGGTAGTTACAGATGAAAACGGCAAATTCAGGATACCGGAAATTATTGCCGGCAAATACCTTGTTGAGATTACGTACACAGGTTATGCCTCACAAGTACAAACTATTGATTTTCTTACTTCACCTGAAAGGGACTTTAAACTCAAACCATCTTTTTTAGAGACCGAAGCAGTTACGGTAACCGGAGTGTCATCGGCCACCTCAGTTAAAAGAACACCGGTTCCGGTAAACATTGTAAAAAAGGAAGAGTTGCTGCGAGGCTCCTCAACAAACCTGGTAGATGCATTGAGCAAAACAGCAGGTGTGGCACAAATAGCCACTGGTCCTGCCATATCAAAACCAGTTATTCGTGGTTTGGGCTACAACAGGGTGGTGGTAGTTAACGATGGTATAAGACAAGAAGGTCAGCAATGGGGCGACGAACATGGGATTGAAATAGATGAACTAAACGTTAGTCGTGCTGAAGTTTTAAAAGGTCCCGCTTCGCTGATGTATGGGAGCGATGCACTGGCTGGAGTGGTAAATTTCATCAGTATTATTCCCGCGCCAGCGGAAACGATAAAGGGAAACCTGCTATCAAACTATCAATCCAATAACAGGCAAAGGGCACTGCACGCAGACATAGGTGGAAATAAAAATGGTTTTATCTGGGGTGCCTATGGCTCGTTAAAGGCTGCGGGTGATTATCAAAACAAATATGATGGCAAAGTTTATAACAGTCGTTTTAATGAGAAAGATTATGGCGGATATATTGGCCTGACCAAAGACTGGGGTTTTAGCCATTTGTACATGAGTAATTTTCATCAGCAGGTAGGCCTTATTGAAGGCAGCAGGGACAGTGCAACCGGAAAATTTTTGTACCAGGCCATCCAGAATGGAAACCTCGTAGAAACTATTGTTCCTACTCAATCAGCTTCATCTTCGGAGCCTGGAATACCGAATCAACAGATCAGGCATTTTAAACTGGCAATCGACAATAGTTTTAATACCGACCTGGGAAGAATAACTTTTACTACCGGTTATCAGCGAAGCCGCCGGCAAGAGTTTGGTAATGCACTCGATCCTGCAGAAAAGGGTCTTGACTTTGACCTGCATACCATCAATTACAATTTACAAGTTCATTTAAAACAGAACAAAGAATGGAAAACCACACTCGGCGTTAATGGTATGGGCCAGGTAAATAAAAACAAAGGCAACGAGTTTTTAATACCGGAGTACAGTTTGTTCGATATCGGTGGTTTTGTGTATACCCAACGCAACTTTGAAAAGGTTACCCTAAGTGGGGGTCTTCGGTTAGATAACCGCAACATCAATTCAAAAGGTTTGGTAGAAGGTGGTGATCTAAAATTTAACTCGTTTACCAAAAACTTTTCAAATGTATCGGGTAGCGTTGGATTAAGTTACCAGGCCAGCGAAGCAGTTAATTTAAAATTGAATGTTGCCCGTGGCTTTCGTGCTCCCAGCATACCCGAACTGGCCAGCAATGGCGCACACGAGGGCACAAATCGTTATGAGTATGGGGTGCAAAATTTACAATCGGAGCGCAGCTTACAGGTAGATGGCGGTGTTGAGTTTGCATCGGAGCATGTATCGTTATCGGCTAACCTTTTTGTAAACCACATTAACAACTTTATTTATTACGAAAAGCTAAGGGCTGAGTCCGGCGGCGATTCGATTATATCTAAAGACGGCAATGATTTTTTTGCCTTCCGTTTCAATCAAATCAATGCTACTTTATATGGCGGTGAGGCCAACCTTGATATTCATCCGCACCCATTGGACTGGTTACATATTGAGAACAGTTTTTCTTATGTAAGAGGTAAACTGTCTCAGTTGCAGGATGGTAGCAACAACCTTCCATTCATACCCGCTGCCCGCCTAATTAACGAGGTAAAGGGTGATTTTTTCAAAAAGGGAAAATCACTTAAGAACCTATACATCAGGGTTGAGCTGGATAATACATTTGCCCAAAATAATGCCTTTACCGGGTACAATACCGAAACGTCTACAAAGGGTTATAGCTTGTTGAATGCAGGTTTTGGTGGTGATATTGCCAGTAAAGGAAAGACCTTATTCAGCTTGTATTTTGCTGCCAATAACATTACTGATGTTGCCTATCAAAACCATTTAAGCAGGTTGAAATATACTGATGTAAATAATGTTACCGGCAGACAGGGTGTTTTTAATATGGGCAGAAATTTTAGTGTTAAGGTGAATGTGCCTCTGGAGTGGAAGTTGTAATCTTAGACATTACTATTGCTGAACCATCTTTTTAATGAGTACAATTTGGCCCAGGTGGTAATGGGCATGTTCAATAATACCCTGGAAGTTATTATAGTAGCTGTCGTATTTCTTATCGGTAAAATATTCTTCAAGCCTTTCCGGAGGAAAATTTTCTAACAGATTAGCTAATCGTTCGGCATCTTTCCAGTTTTATTTTGGAGATTTTCCCAGTCTTCCGCTGATTGAACAGGAGGCAAGTCGAAACTATATTTATCGCTCGAGGTAAGGGGTCCTCCTTCTAAAACTTTTATTACGGCAACAGTAAAATAATTGATGTGATATACCAATGCAGCAATGGTATTAAGATGGTCAATTTTTGCAATGGATTGCTGCCAGGTCAAACCTTTTAAAGTGTCTTGTAAGTTCACATCGGTCCAGTTGCCCCCAAAGTGGACTTCGCGTATTTGTTTCGCTATGTAGAAGGGTAGGTTCATGGGGTAAGATTTTTCTGTAAAATACGGGAAACTAAAAAACGCAGTATCTGTAACTGGCTTTTTGGAGTTGGAAAAGTGGGGTTTTGTATGGTTGTGGCGAGATAGGCTTAATAGAAATCCCAACGAGTTTACTTTATTGAAGAAAGCCGTAGTATTCTTCAAACTCAGGAAAAACATTACCTACTCTTCCATTTACATAAAAGTCCGGACACAGCTCCTCATAAAATCGTGTAATGACCATACGCTAAAGTCGGGTTCGTTAAATTGGTATAAATCCATCCATTTTGTTCTTCACGTAAAATAACGCTACGCTATTTAAAAACCCAATAGTGCACCGCCAAACACCTGCCGGTGCAATCAGGCGGGCATTTCCCTCCCCATACAGGGAATATAATTATACATTAAAAATGTTACGATCTGCTGGTTAGTTAAATGAATTGATGGTCACGGTTTTTGCTATGATCATTATAGTTTTTTGTTTCGGGATGGTTTTATATTCCGGAATATTTTCAACCTCATATCAACAAACAAATTGGGCACTTTTAATTTCTCAAAAGTGTCTCCTCCATTAGTTAAAAAGAGTATGTATTCTGGCTAAGGACACCAATTCAGAAAACACCAAATTAAAATCTATTTCAAACCTATGGGCCATTTCAATTTTTTAAAAATAAATTCTCTGTTCGGGGCAGATCCCATTCCTTACAGTGATTTATCAGATATTAGCAATAAGTCGGCAGACCTGATAGTATACGCTATACCCGTTATGGCATTTTTTACTTTGGCTGAAATGATCCATTCCTGGGCAACGCAAAAAAGGCGTTACAACGCCACAGAGGCTTTTGGATCGGTGATTGTAGGACTGGGAAATGTTGGCCTGAATTTATTGGCGAAGGCGCTTTTGATTCTTGGTGCTATCTATATTTACAATCTTATCCCCTGGAGGATGAGTTTCAACTGGTGGACAATTATACCATGTATACTGGTGTTTGATATTTGCAGTTACTGGTCCCACCGGGTGTCTCATCATAACAGGTTTTTTTGGGCTACACATGTTATTCATCATACCGCGGAACACTACAATCTTACCGTTTCTTTTAGGTTGAGTTGGATTCAACACTTTAAGATCATCTTCTTCATCCCAATTGTTTTGTTGGGATTTCATCCAATTATATTCTTTATTGTTAACCAGGTAATGGTGTTATTTCAATTCTGGCAGCACACTGAGTATATCAAGAAACTTCCGTCAATAGTTGAATGGGCAATAATAACCCCCTCCAATCATCGTGTTCACCACGGGTCCGATGAAAAATATATAGATAAAAACTTTGGGGTCTTATTCACCTTTTGGGATAGACTGTTTAACACGTATGTTAAAGAAGACACTGTACCAACCTACGGAATCACTAGTAAAATCAAGCGCTCTTCAAACCCTTTTTATCTTAATTTTCATGAGTTCTCCGATATCGTCAGGGACGTTCGTAAGGCTGAGGGTATCAATAAGAAATTATTTTTGTTATTCGGCAGTCCAGCGGCTGTTGAATCATTCAAGCGAGAGGAATCCGTAGTTGAGCCGGGTTAATTGGTTTTTAAACTAAAGTTTTTCATCTGACTTTTTTACGACCCAGTCTTCTTCACTATTTGGTCCTGCAACATATTCGTCAATAGTTAATTGTACTTGTAATTTTAGTTTTCTCACA
>JBBQVY010000223.1:0-7829 GCA_038211085.1 Chitinophagales bacterium
AGGCCGAAGGGGTTGCATTTGAGAACCTAGGCAGTCATCTTAAAAGCCGTCATCCTGAACTCGTTTCAGGATCCCCTGCCACATGTGTTTTATGTTTTCCAGGAGATGCTGACATGCGTCAGGATGACGACCAAAGACGTCATCCTGAACTCGTTTGAGGATCCCCTGCCACATGTGTTTTATGTTTTCCAGGAGATGCTGACATGCGTCAGCAGGACGGTTGTATTAAAGGGCTAACCAGATGTTCTTCTCAAGGCCGTCATCCCCAGGTACGTCATCCTGAACTCGTTTCAGGATCCCCTGCCACATGTGTTTTATGTTTTCCAGGAGATGCTGACATGCGTCAGCATGACGGTTGCACATTCACATCCCCTCATCAACCAAATACAATATCGATTCATAATTCTTTTTTACAGCCTGTGATAAGGCCATTTCGCAGGTCTTGGTCGAAGAATAATAACCATCGTATATCTGTTCACTTATTTCAACCGCTTCCGGTAAAGTTGCAGAAGCAGTAAGCTCGGGGAATAAAAAACCGCGGTCCCCGGCCATGCCACAGCAGCCGGCATTTTTTGGTACTATCACTTCTTCTGCAAAGTGTTTGGCAATAGCTGACAGTTTGTAACCAGTTTTCATTTTTTCGAGCGAACAAACCGGATGCAAAACAATTTTCTTCTTAACCATTTTTGGTTTTATTAGGGGCAACACACGGTCGTATAAAAAATCTACACTGTCTAAAATTAACAGCTTATCAAACCTCTGTTTATTCTCATCGTTCAGTACAGGGCGGAGTTGATGTAGCGTATATGCACAACTGCTCACATCTATAACTACGGGCAATACGCCCTGCCTGCTACTGCCCCACAAGCGATCAATAATATCATTGGCTGTAAAATTCCTTGCATCATTAAACCCTTTGCTTGAAAATATTTGACTGCAACAGCTTCCACTCCATTCTTTCAATTGCACCACTTCAATATTTGCTTTTACGCAAACACTCATAAAAGTTTCCATTAAGTTTTTTTCACGCCCCTCATAAGTGCCCATCATACGGGTAATGCATGCAGGAAAATACACAATCGCATCCCTGGCTGCGGATGGTGAATGGTTGTTGCGCAACACCTTTAACGAGGGTGAACCGCCCGGCAAAGATGGCCATAAAGGCATTACAGGAAGCAGGTTTTTAATGGCCCTTGTAAACGTTAGCATGGCTGCTTTACCTAATAGACTGTTCACGCCATTACCAAGGGCTAATCCCTCTCTTACAGTCTTTTCAAGCATGCTGAAATTTCGGGCCGCAAACAAAGCTGCTTTGTTTTGCGCCGCTGAATGATTTTCGTTACGAAGCCGCTTAACAAGGTCGCCGGTGTTTATGTCAACCGGGCAGGCCGTTGCACAAAGTCCATCTACTGCACAGGTATCCAGCCCATCGTATTGAAATTGCTCCAACAACAGTTTATGTTCTGCACTCCTGCCCTCTTTCTCTAATTGCTTTAATGCTCTTCGCACTACAATTCTTCTTCGTGGTGTGGTGGTGATGTTTCGGCTGGGGCATTTGTGTTCGCAATAACCGCATTCAATACAGCGGTCTACTTCTTCCTCAACAGTGGGCAGATCTTTTAAATTTTTCAGGTGGGCATTTTGATCAGCATTAATAATAACTCCCGGATTGAGCAACATTTTTGGATCTGCCGCCTGCTTGATCTGCTTCATAATTTCATAGGCAGCCCCACCCCATTCCGTTTCGATAAATGGAGCCATATTTCTACCGGTTCCATGCTCTGCCTTGAGCGCTCCCTTGTATTTGGAAGTGATCAGTTCTATAACCTCTCTTAAGAAATCATCATAACGTTTTACCTCCGATGGGCTGTCAAAAGACTGCGTTATTACAAAATGAATATTGCCGTCTTTTGCATGCCCGAATATGATAGCGTTGTCATAACGATAGGCTTTAAAAAGTTGTTGGAGATCAAGGATTGCATCACCCAAGCGTTCAACAGGAACGGCAACATCTTCAAGTATTACCGAGGTACCACTTGCCCGTACTGCGCCTACTGCAGGAAACAATCCTTTCCTCACTTTCCAAAAGAAATCCTGCTCTGCGGGGTCAGTTGTAAAGGCGGGGGCATTCAGTAATTGCAAAGCGTTGACATCAGCTAAAAAACGATTGACACGTTCATCCAAATCTGCCTGGCCATTTTCCTGGAACTCTATCAGTAAGGCTGCTGCACTATCTGGTAAGGTCCTCACTATTGTAGGAATTCCTTCCATATTTTCTACAGCACGCAGCGATGCCCTGTCCATTAATTCAACCATTAAAGCACCTGCTTTGGTCAGTGGCACAATAGCCTGGCAGGCGGCATAAATGGTAGGGAAATATAACAACGCAGTGGATTTAAAAGCATAGTCCGGCACTGTGTTCATAACGGCCTCTGCTATAAACGCAAGTGTTCCTTCGCCACCAATAAGCAGGTGGGCTAAAATATCCAGCGGATGTTCATAATCAATTAAGGAATTGAGGGAATAGCCAACGGTGTTTTTGGTGAGGTACTTATGCCTGATAAGGTTGTACAGATTTTCATCTGCTACAATTTGTCGGCGCAAGGCATCAAGCGTTGTATACAAGGTTGGACACTCCTGTTGAAAGCGTTCATAGTCTGTTGGCTGCCCGGTATTAAATATGTTACCATCGGGTAGAATGAAGCGAATGTATTTGGTGGTATGATATGAGTTAAGAGCCACACCACAACACATACCACTTGAGTTATTGGAAAGTATACCACCCATCATTGCTGCGCTGATGCTGGATGGATCGGGCCCAATTTTTCTACTGAATTTTTTCAGATAAGCATTTACCATGGCGCCCGTTATTCCAGGTTGAACTCTTACCATGTTCCCTTCTTCGAGTACTACCAGCTTATTCCAATATTGACTTAGATCTACTAATATTCCATCGGTAATTGACTGACCGGATAAACTTGTACCGCCGGTTCTGAAAACCAAAGGAATGTTATGCTGATGCGAAAACGAAAACAATTGCACGATCTCCGCCTCTGTAACAGGCTGAACAATTGCTTTAGGCAACAGGTAATAAAATCCCGCATCGGAGGCAAAAGAAACCACATCAATATATCGTGCCCTTATCCTTGTTGCAGGCAATACTTTTTCTAACTCTTTTCCTATGTTCATATTGGGCTATTCGTAATAACAAATCTAACTATAAGCTGTGAGGGCAAGCTAATAAGGGCAAACGCATCTAAATTTTTTCTCCTTTCATATTTAATCCGGGCTTGAGTTCCTGTCTTTATAGGCCCGATAGGGATTATTGGTGGGTAGAAATGTTTCGATAAAGCATAAAGCGTTCCTATCGGAACGCGTTGTGTTATTTAATGTTTCCTACCCACGAGTTTTGCCTAAAGGCACAGCGAAAAGATAAATTAATTAAGCTGCTTTTGCCCTGGCATGCCAATATGGGTGAGGTATTTTAAGTAATGGAATACCCTTAGTTTAAAATTACTTGTACATACCCGTTGACGGAATTAGTAATTATCAATGTTTTAAAGGCTAGTAGAGCCGACCTTTTGGTAGAAGTATTTATTTTTCTGATTTTAAAGTTCCGTAGGAGCGGCCTTTAAAAAAAAGATCGCCCCGACAGAGCTTTGAATATTCAACAAACCATTTTTTCTACCAAAAGATCGCCACAATGGGGCTAACAAATATTAACTCCGCTAACAGGTTTGTACATATAATAATGTACAAGCTGATGGCTATATAAAAGAGTGGATAAAATGAATGTTTTAATCGTTGATTAATGCCTGAAAAGTACAAGGGAGCGTCGCAACAATGTAGCCTCTGGTTTTACTGCTCACTCAAAAAAATTCTTATTATTTCTACTTCATGATGAATACATTCCCCTAAAACAAAAGACTTATAACTTTGGTATAGCAGCACACATATTTAAGATTTAATGAAGAAACCCCTTGGCGGAATTATTAATTATTGATGTTTTCAATGCTCATATAGTCGACCTTTTGGTAGAAGGTTTTATTTTTTTTGACTTTAAAATTCCTTAGGAAAGGCCTTTAAAAAAAAGATCGCCCCGATGAGGGTTTGAAAATTCAATAAAACATTTTTATTACCAAAAGAACGTCCCGATGGGGCTAAGAAAAATTAATTCCGCTAACAGGTTAAAGAAACACAAGCCTGAATTTTTAATTATTTATTGTAGACATAAAACCATTTGTTGTGCCCAGAGTTGTTTACCAGGTTTACGTAGTTGAACTCTCCAAAAAAGTGTTTACTGAGAATACCAAATTCAGGGCTGCCAACCCTCAATTTAATGGTGTACTTGAATGCCTGTACGTTGGCATGACCAGCAAGACGCCTGCCGAAAGATTGCAACAACATAAAACAGGCTACATCAATAAAAAAGGCCATAAGTTATCAGCAAACATTGTGGAGAAGTATGGTATTTATTTGCGACCCAGCTTATATAATCATATCAACCAAAAACCTATGAACCGCGAGGAAGCACTGGTTATGGAAGAAAAACTTGCCTGGCATTTACGAAAACAAGGATATGCTGTATGGTTTAATTAGGTACGCAATCAACAATGAAAGTTTTAAAACAATCTGCCTTTCTAATGGAGTAGCATTTGGGTATGGCATAAATCAAAACAACCCCCCAGGCAATATCATTAAGTTAAGGATTTTAATTGCCCCGGCCTTCAGGTCGGGGATAAATTTGACAATTAAAAATCGGTCTTTAGCCCACATAATTCTCGAAATAAAGCCCAGAGAAACTAAAAACCTTTTTAAACACCGCCCTAAAGAGCAGTGCAATGTACCAGCTTCCCTAACCTAAAGGGCAGTGCAATGTACCAGCTTCCCTAACTTAATGACATTGCCCCCAGGGGTTGTTTGATAGAAAGATGAAAGTTTCTTTTTTATTTAGCTGCAGTCTTATCCATAAATAAATATCGCTCCCTGTTTTGCTCTGTTACCACATGGGTATTTACATCAATATTCATGAACTGTACAGGATTGGTTGTATTGACCGCGGGCCACTTAGGTAGTCCGTTGCCATTGGGGTTGCCGGTTTTAATAAAGTTGGCAAAGTACTCCTGCATAGTTGCAGAAACTTTATAATCGCTGGCCGACCAATCGTATACCATATTGCGGTGTAGATTACCCATTGCGTATTCTATTTCGGCAGAATGCACGGCACCTTTTGCTGGTGGTGCCTGCGGGGCTTTGTTTGCAGGGTTATCTTTTACAACACTACCGGCAAGACCGGGTGTGGCATTGCCCATTGAGGCCACCATAGCCGGGCGGGCACGCGAAAACAAATAACGGTAGACGGGCTTTAGCCCTGTTTTTGATTGTATGTCTGTCCATTTCCAGGTACTGAAACTGATAAAGCGATCGCTTGCCAAATCGGTGGCAACCTGCTCCACATCCTCATCTTTTGAAACGTTGTACAACTTTAAAACTTCTGCAGAGCGATCGCCATATAATTTCTGTACAGCCTTTTCATAATTATCTTTTGTTAGTTCTTCTTTACCCATGATGGAACGGTAACCACTTTCTTCTGAGTTCCAACCGGCCAGTAATGGAACATGAGCCTGCTCTCCTGCCTGGTAAATATCATACGGACTCTTAGGCAAGAAGTACCCATCAACCGTCATAGGAAACCTGAACACGCCGTATTTTTTTGAGGCTTCCAAAAGTTGGTCTGCAGGTAAAGCCCTTAAGTCGGCTAAAGTCTTTGCACCAATGCTGTTGCCAAATTCAACACCATTTTTTTCACCTTCTGCCAATGGCACTGCACGCAGGGTTCCTAACATAGATCCACTTTCTCCTATGGCACCTGCAATTAAATTTTTTGATAAAGGGGTAGCCATTTGAGCGCTTACCGAAACGGAACCAGCAGACTCACCGGCTATGGTAACCCTTTTAGGATCGCCACCAAATGCGGCAATATTTTTTTGCACCCAATGCAAAGCAACTGACTGGTCTAATAGCCCGTAGTTGCCTGATGCCCGGTGAGGGGATTCCTTTGTAAGTTCCGGGTGCGCTATAAAACCAAAAACACCCAACCTGTAGTTGACTGTAACGGCAACAATTCCTTTAGCTGCCATACTTTCTCCGTCGTAACGGCCTTCTGAGCCATCGCCTGCTACAAACCCACCTCCATAAAAATATACCAGTACAGGCAAGCCTTTTTTTGCTGTTGAAGGTGTCCATACATTCAGGTATAAACAGTCTTCACCCATACCTTTTGAACGGAAAGCCATATCGCCAAACACTCCAAACTGCATGGGATTGTTTCCAAATTGGGTAGCATCCATTGTGCCTTGCCAGTCTTGAACAGGCTGCGGTTCTTTCCACCTCCTATCTCCTACAGGTGGTGCTGCAAATGGAATTCCTTTAAATATAGTTATACCGGTTTTTTCAACCATTCCTTTAACTACTCCATTAGCAGTTGTAACGATTGGTGATGCCGATTTTGTGCTGGTTTGTGCGATAACCATCTGTACTATTTGTAGCGATGATAAAAAGAAGAACAATATTTTTTTCATGACAAGATTTATTAAATGAGTATTATTGTCTCAAACGTGAAACAATAATATTTTTAATTGCTCAAAGAGCAAAAAGATATTGTAACTACTCAGGTTGCAAACTAAACAAAAGTGTAAGGGCTTCAAAAACGTTTTGAGTGTTTTTGATTGTGGTGTCAATAACGGAACGCAGAATGGCAAAGCGGGTTGCACCGCGCTGGCTTCTGAACTGCCCGGATACTTTTGCTTTTACTTTTATGTTTCTTATCGCTCGTTCCGAGCCATTATTATCAGGCGGCACTTTTGGGTGGTAAAGAAAAGTAAGAATACTGTTCTTATTTTTTATCAGCCGTTTGCTGAACGCCTGCACTTTTTTGTGTGAAGCAGAATGTTCTTGCTGCAGAAGTCGGGTTAGCCTTTCCTCTATTTGAATTACGGCAGCCGGCTTTTGTAAATAATCCTTGGCAGTAAGTTGTTTTTTCAATGCAATGGCATCCTGCAAAAGTTGTTTCATCGCTATGCTCCATTTGCAACCAAGGGCATCTTCAAAATTGCGCAGTTCACGCAGCAAATGGGCCATGCATACCTGATGCAGAAATGCCTTAACCTTTAACTGTGCAGCCCAGCAATCACTCACATATATTGAAAAAGGAAAGCCATCAGCAAAATATTCTTCAATGGTGCTGTATCCTCTGTTAAATGATGCAACGATAAAGGTAAGTAAGGGTGTTTGCCAGGCATGAAACCATCCTTTTTTGCCTCCAAATGATGCGCCTGTTTCATCGCTTCCCACTACATCGCTCTGCTGTATTTTCTGCTGAATAGTATGGTACACCGGTAATGCCTTTTGAGTACTGCGTTCCAGCAGGTTATCAATGCTTCCTTCACTGATGGGAAGACCAAATAAATCTTTTAACAGAACAGTCATGCGTTGGTAAGGAATATACTGGTAAACCGACAGGTAACTTACCAAGGCCTCAACACTTGGTCCATATTGCAGGGGTGCAGTAAGATGAGATGGCATTGCAGCAGTACAAAATTTGCCACAATGAGTGCATACTTTACTATAAGAACGATGCTCTACATAACGAACTTGTATGGGTGGTATTACTACTTCCTGCCTGCTTTCCTTTAGGACAGATACCACCTGCTGCAAATCTTCTCCGCAGCCATTGCAATAGTCTGGAATGTAATTAATCGTATCATCAGGTACTTCTTTTATCTGTAGTGTTGTTCCTTCATGCCCTGGTTGCCCACCCGTTTTACGGT
>JBBQVY010000224.1:0-7822 GCA_038211085.1 Chitinophagales bacterium
GTTATAAATACCTGCCCATCGTTTTTTTTGCAAACCTTGAATAATAAATTTTTAATGCGTTCGGAGTCCAACTTTTCAAAAACATCATCCAGAAATAATAAAGGTGCAAAGCCTTTTACTGTAGCCAGGTAGTCAAATTCAGCCAGTTTTAAAGCAAAAAGTAAACTTTTACGCTGTCCCTGAGAAGCCATATTTTTAAAAGGTTCGCCGTTAAAGGTTATGTCAAGATCGTCTTTATGTATACCGGTGGTTGTGCGTTGTAACATCAGGTCTTTGGGTTGAAAAGCCTTTAATAATTTATCAAAACTATCCTGTTGCAACGGGCTGTAATAAGTAAGGCCAACGGGTTCGCTCATGCCTGAAATGGCCTGGTACCCGGTTATTACCATTGGTAAAAACTCGTTAAGAAACGATGTCCTTTTTTTAAAAATGTAGTTTGCGGGAATGAGCAGTTGTTTATTAAATACCTGCAACAACTCCTCATCAACAAACCCACGTTCAGACGCAGTTTTTAAAAAGCTATTGCGCTGAAGCAATATTTTGTTATAAGCAATTAAATGCTCCAGGTAATGTTTGTCGGACTGGCTTAGTAAGGTGTCGATAAACTTTCGCCGGGTTTCACTTGACCCGGTTATCAGTTCCAGATCATCCGGGGCAATCATAACTGCGGGTAAAAGACCAATATGTTGGCTAAAGCGTTTGTATTCCTCACCATTGCGTTGCAGTTCCTTTTTATTGTTTTCTCTTAAAATGCAAACAATTTTTTCGGGCTCTCCTTCTTTTATAAAGTTCGCCTCCACCCTCATGCCACTTAAACCCTTAAAAACGTTTGCACTGTCAGATTTGCTAAAATAGCTTTTACTAAAACAGGCCAAATAAATGGCATCTAACAGGTTGGTTTTGCCTTTTCCATTTTTGCCACAGATACCTACAATGTTTTCGGTAAACACAAAACTCCTGTTCTCATAATTCTTAAACTGCAATAAAGAGATGTTTTGGACTGAAAGCATTGCGTTGCAAGTTAAGTGCCTGCATGGTACTAATCAAAATGGTAACTGCAATGTTCCAGGATTACTCCGTAATCAGTTTTTACTTTTTTACTTTTTCCTTTCAATTCATTTCCTTGTTTTTTAAGCTGATTTTCAAGGTTCTTTTTCACACCTAAACACTTATATTTGCGGCTCAAAAAATTCGATACTGTGCCTACAAAATTCTCTAAAGAAACTTATCTGTACTGGTACGAGCTTATGCAACTCATCCGCCAGTTTGAACTAAAAGCGGAAGAGAAGTACAAAATGGCTGGAAAAATCAGGGGCTTTTTTCATGCCTACGTTGGGCAGGAAGCACTTGCTGCAGGCTGTATGACTGCTACACGCCCCGATGATCCGTACATTACCGCTTACCGCGATCATGCATTAGCTCTTGCAAAAGGTATAACTGCAAATGCGTGTATGGCCGAACTATACGGTAAGGCAACAGGTTGCAGTAAGGGTAAAGGAGGCAGTATGCACTTTTTTGGGGTAAAGGAGAAATTTTTTGGAGGACATGGTATAGTAGGCGCTCAAATAGGTACCGGTGCCGGTTTGGCATTTGCTGAGCAATATAAGGGTACTGACAATATAGTACTTTGCTTTTTTGGTGACGGCGCTGCCCGCCAGGGTATGTTGCACGAAACTTTTAACATAGCCATGACCTGGAAATTACCGGTAGTGTTTATTTGCGAAAACAACAATTACGCAATGGGTACTTCAGTTGAAAGGACTAGTAATGTGGTTGACATATATAAACTGGCTGATGCCTACGAAATGCCTGGTGATAAAGTGGATGGTATGAACCCCGAAGCTGTTCATGAAGCGGTTGCCCGTGCAGTAACCCGTGCAAGAGAAAAAGGAGGGCCAACTTTACTTGAAATGAAGACCTATCGCTACAAAGGCCACTCCATAAGTGATCCTCAAAAATATCGTAGAAAAGAAGAATTGGATGAGTACAAGGTTAAGGATCCGATTACCCTGGTAACAAAGAACATATTAGAAAATAATTTTGCTACGCAGGAAGAGTTAGATGCAATAGACAAGCGTATAAATGATGTTGTTGAAGAAAGCGTAAAATTTGCAGAAGAAAGTCCATGGCCTGATGACGACGAGCTATATAAAGATGTTTACGTTGACCAGGATTATCCATTTATTACTGACTAACCCGGTAGAAATAATACTTATAATTTAAAAACACTTACAAAACACACTAATGGCTGAAAAGATTGAGAAGGAAGTTGTGGTTGAACAGGACCCCATGGACAGAGCAAAAGGCATTTTTGAAAAATACAAAAACGCAATTATAGGCATATCTGCTGCAATTATTTTATTGGTAGGCGGTTGGTTTGCATATAACAAATTTGTTAAGGAGCCTGGAGAGGTTAAGGCTGGCGATGCCATGTTTAAGGCGGAAGAATATTTTAAAAACGATAGCCTAAACCTTGCATTGAATGGCGATGGTACCAACAAAGGTTTTTTGTACATCATAAAAAATTATGGTGGTACAAAGAGTGCAGAACTGGCAAATTTTTATGCTGGTAACATTTTCCTGCGTAATGGCGATTTCAATAATGCTATAAAATACCTGAAAGATTTTAGCACCGACTCAAAGCAGATTCAAATGATTGCTTATGGACGTTTGGGCGATGCATACAGCGAGTTGAAAAAGAATGACGAAGCAGTTGATAATTACAAGAAAGCAGGACATGCCTTTCCTGAAGATGAGGCAAATGCATCTGAATTTTTGTTCAGAGCCGGTTATCTTTTAGAAAGTCTTGGTAAAAACAGCGAGGCAATTGAAGTATACAAAGAGATTAAGCAAAAATATCCCCGCACAGAAAAGGGATTTTCTATTGACAAATTTATTTATCGCCTGAGCCTTCAAAAAAATGAGTTTAGTGTAAAATAATATATGGCCACAAAAGGAAATACAGCATTAACCAAAGGCATCCCTACTATAAAGGATGCCTTTGTAGTTATTATAAAAACAGAATGGAACGCTCATATTATTGATGAGCTGGAGAAGGGTTGTAAACGTGTTTTGGAGGAAAATGGGGTAAAGTGTAAAACGCTGGTTGTGCCCGGCGCTTTTGAAATACCTTTTGCTATAAAAATGCATCAGTCAAAAACTAAGAAGCACGCAGATGCTTACATTGCTTTAGGGGCTGTTATTAAAGGCGACACACCCCATTTCGACTATGTGTGCAAAGGCATTACAGATGGGATTATGCATTTAAATGTTACGTTGAAAGTGCCCACAATTTTTGGAATACTTACAGTTGATAACGAGCAGCAGGCTATAGAAAGAATAGGTGGATTACACGGTCACAAGGGGGAGGAAGCAGGCATAACCGCTATCAAGATGATAGCTTTGCAACAGCAAGTGAAATAATGGATTTGTTTTCAGCCATAAGGTGAACTTTTCTTTCAACACTTTGCAGCCACTTAAGATCTTACTTATTTCTTTTTAGTATTCATGGCAATCGTTGAGGCTTGCAGCGAGGCAAGGATTTTATATCATTCAGCCCGGCAACTTAAGCAGATTAAAAAGCGGATGAATCTAAATTTGAATATTATGTTATTCTTCTTAGATATCGATGGTGTTATGGTTCCTGCCAAAGGTTGGAAAAGCCCAGAATTCTTGAATGACGGATTTCCTGCGTTTAGTAGTAATGCAACACTTGCACTTCAAAGTTTGATTTCGAAAGAGGATACAATTATGCTTACAACTTCTCATAAGTCAAAGTTTAATATTGAGGAATGGAAAAGCATTTAAAAAAAAAGAGGTATTAGCATTGAAAAAATCAAGTCACTCCCTGAGAATAATAATAATATTAGCAGGAAAGATGAAATTGTCAATTGGTTTACTTCAAATAGCGTCAATGATAATTTTGTCATTATTGATGATGACAAATCTTTGAATGAACTTCCTGATTTCCTGAAAGAGAATTTGATACTAACCAGTCCTTTTATAGGTCTTACAGAAGAACATTTAGAAACTATAAAATCTATTTCACATAAAGGATCATGACCTGATTAGGATTTTAAGGGCAAGCCAAATTATACAACACCTCATTCCTTAAACAGTGAGGTGTTTCATTTTAAAAGTATGTACCATAAAAGATGTTCGATATTTACTTTTTTTCTAAAGAAACTTTCGTCATTTTTTCTAATGATTGATCGCATAAAGCTTACTGTATGAATGTCCAGATTTTTATTCCTTGTTTTATAGA
Source organism: Chitinophagales bacterium (assembly GCA_038211085.1). GTDB lineage: Bacteria > Bacteroidota > Bacteroidia > Chitinophagales > Chitinophagaceae > Segetibacter. The sequence continues at coordinate 4,265 of JBBQVY010000224.1, forward strand.
TCAGCTGTACCCACAAACGGCATTTAACATGGTAAAAGTGTTACGTAAAGCCGGGTGCGAAGTTTCTTATAACAAGAACCAGACCTGCTGCGGACAGCCAGCTTTTAATGCCGGTTACTGGGAAGAATCCAAGGCCGTGTGTACTAAGTTTTTGCAGGATTTTGAAGGCGCAGATTTCGTGGTGTCTCCAAGTGCAAGCTGCATTGGTTTTGTACGTAATTACTATCCAAAACTTTTTGATAATTCCAGTGTTCATAACGATGTAATAAAGTTGGGAGAACGCTCTTTTGAGTTTTCCGAGTTTATGGTAAAGGTTTTGGGTGTAACCAATGTTGGTGCAAGTCTTGAAGGATTGGCTACGTATCATGATAGCTGCGCCGCCCTGCGTGAATGCAAAATTAAGCCTGAGCCGAGAGAGCTTTTAAACAACGTGGAAGGATTAAAAATTGCTGAAATGGAAGATGTGGAAACCTGTTGTGGATTTGGTGGAACATTTGCCGTAAAATTTGAACCTATAAGCATAGCCATGGCCGATCAAAAAGTCAATCATGCACTTGCTACAGGAGCTAAATATTTAATAAGCACCGACATGAGTTGCCTGATGCATTTGGATGGTTACATTAAAAATAAAGGTTACAATATTAAGGCCCTGCATATAGCTGACGTACTGGCAAATGGATGGTAGGAGGGTAGCTCGTAGCCGGTAGCCTTTAGCCGGTAGCCGATGGTCATTAGTCATTGGTCAGTGGCCGGTAGGGGGTTGTAAGTAGTAGTCAGTAGTCATTGGTGAGAATGCTTACTGGTGAAGGAAAAAGTCAAAATTGGAAAAGCGTTGACCACCGGGCAGAGACAAAATCAAAAAGGAAAAAGGTGACTGCATTGCTGATGCTTAATTTTTACTATTAATGTTTTACTTATTGCCACATTTTATCTAACAACTATCAACTAACAACTAACATCTATTTATGGCTCACTGGCTTATAAAATCAGAACCTACAAAATACAGTTTTGACCAGCTTATGGCTGACAAGTTTGCTGTTTGGGATGGCATTAGAAATTATGCTGCCCGCAACAATTTACAGGCTATGAAAAAAGGGGAGGAGGTATTTTTTTACCACAGCAATGAGGGGCTGGAAATAGTGGGCATTGCTAAGGTTACTAAAGAGGCTTACCAGGACCCCACCACGCCGGAGCCAGCCTGGGTTGTGTGTGAATTTAAGCCAGTGAGAAAACTAAAAAAGCCGGTTACGCTTGCCACCATAAAAGCCGATAAACGTTTAGCCAATATTGAGCTGGTTAGGTTAAGCCGTCTCTCTGTATCAAAAATTAGTGAAGAGGAGTGGGAGATCGTTAAAGAACTCGGTGAAACTAAATAGCCTCTACCTCAAAAGCAAAAAGTTTTATAACTGCATTTTTCTCATTTCCAATGCCAACTGTACACTTGCTCATAAAAGGAAAAGTTCAGGGTGTGTTCTACAGGGCTTCCGCAAAAGAGGTTGCAAAAGAAATTGATCTTACCGGGTGGATAAGCAATAGTGGCAATGGTGATGTAGAGGCCATAGTTTCAGGAACACAAACACAACTGGATACATTTATCACCTGGTGCCAGAATGGGCCTAAAAGAGCTGAAGTGAGTGAAGTAGTTATTTGTAAAGTTGAGGAACAAATTTTTAAAAACTTTTCTATTAAACGTTAATCGTAATTGTTTTAAATTTTTAGCAAGGCACAAATTATTTTTCGAGCAATGGATTTTGAGTAAAACAAATTGGCTTATCATTGCTGAACTATGATAAAACTACATTTGGCCATCGCTTTTTTATTAGCATCATTCCTTCTTTCGCAGGTAGCTGCTCAAAGTAAAAATGCCTTTTTTGTTAGCGCCGGTAAATCGTTTCATGGTACAGGCGATTTAAAAGGAATAGCCGTTGATGTTATGCACGAGCATAATTTAAACAACCTCTTAAGCTGGTCTAATAGCCTTACCACGACTATTCATTATAAGATACACCGGGGTTTTAATAATAATAATTCCAGTCAACCGTCTCTGCAGGATAACTTACTGCGATTTACTACGGCAGGCATTCAACTAAATTCTCACATAGACCTAACACTCATTAGTATTTCTAATAATAAAATAAATTTAGAAGTTGGACCCATGTTAAGATTCCAATCCTCGTCTTATCCATCAAGTTTCGGTATTCATCAGGAAACTAATTTCCCCTACCAATATTATGTTGTCAACTATAACGAAAACTACAATACCATAAGTCCGGGTTACAACGTATCGTTAAGTTATATGACAAACGTTAGTCACAAATACAAAGCTGGTTTTAAGGCCACGTTTCAAAACGACACCCAGTCGGATGTCATAACCAGCCTTTCACTGGTATTTGGAACATCCTTATTTTAACCCTTAGTGAAGGTTAAACTGTTGTCATAAGAAGTCATTTGTAAGATTTTTTTAACCATCATCTACATTAGTTTTTATAGAAAAAATTACCTAAGTTTCGAATCCACTCATTTTGAGTATGGCAATGTAAACTGACAGGCATGTATTTTTACAAGCCTCGCTTCTTTTCAACCTTCCTCAATTATATTCGCTGAAAGCAACTAAATGTTTTTCTTTCTATCCAAACTCTTCCTCTTTTTATTAGTTCCTCTTAATTGGATCATAGCCCTCGTTATTTTGAGAAGCATTGTTAAAAGGCCGATAGTAAAAAAAAGGCTGGCCATCACAGCTGTGATTGTTCTATTTGTTTTTGGAAACGATTTTATTTTGAACACACTGGCAAGGGCCTGGCAAACTCAGCCTGTTGAAATGCAACAATTTGGCAATTACAGTGCAGGTATCGTATTAGGTGGTTATGAGTCCTTTGATAAAAACGGCAAAGGATATTTCAATTATTCATCCGACAGGTTTATTCAAACACTTGCTTTGTATAAGCAGGGAAAAATTAAAAAAATACTAGTCTCGGGTAGTAAGGTAGTGGATGGAAAAGTGGAGCTATCAGACTATGTAAAACAGCAATTCATTATTTGCGGTGTACCTGCTAACGATCTGTTATTAGAGAATTTATCGAAGAACACTTTCGAGAACTGCATGTTTTCAAAACGATTGTTAGACTCTGCTGGCTTACAACCTCCTTTTGTGTTGATCACTTCGGCTTTACACGATCCCCGGGCCAAAAAAGTGTTTCAAAAGGCCGGGGTTGATGTGGTGTCTTTTTCTTGTGATTACCAATTTATAGACAAGCGATTTACGTTTGATGAATACTTTTTTCCAAAAGCACAGGTACTGGATCAGTGGGCTTATTTTTTAAAAGAAATTATTGGTCTCGGCGTATATACCCTCTTTAACAAAGCCTGAGCATGCTTAATGAGCTTGTGTAATTTATTAGGGATTTACAACAATAGTGTCAGTACGCTTAGTCAAACTATCCGTCCACTTATCAACTTTAGATACAATAGTGTCCGCTGTTTTTTCTACAGTTTTTTGAAGTTTCTCGCCAGCTACATTTAATTTTTCTTCGCTTATAGTTCCATTGCTGTTGCATGCTG
>JBBQVY010000225.1:0-7801 GCA_038211085.1 Chitinophagales bacterium
GGCGGATTTGAGTTTACCCTAAGCTACCGCAACTGCAGCATAGGTGCTGACCGTAGCAGTGGATTGCCTTGTCCAAAGTTTGGGTCGAACTTTTAAGGTTTTAAATAACTTGTAAAGCACGAAGCGGTAAAGTACGAATCACAATCCGCTTTGAAAGTATCTCCATGATTATTAATTCAACACGTTAGCAAATCCTCCTTTCTCAGCATCTATATCATATAACACTCAAAAACGGCAAGAAGGATTTGCAAACTGTAATAATAGTAGTCAAAAAATATAAACATAAATTTGAAACCTAACTATTAACCAATGTCAACAAATGTTTGAACAGAGGATCCTGCAAAAAGCATTTCTCATGGAGTTAAAAAAAATATTAAAAGAAGTATCAGAATGAAAAAGCTCACTGAAAAATATTTCGAAACATACCTTGCTATGCTTGACATAAACATAGAGGAGGCATTTGTTCAAATAAAAAAAAGAGAATGGACAGTTGAAAGCTTTCGTTTCTATACAGCAGTTTCTGTAATGTCTTCATCAAGAATAGAAGGGGAGCAAATGGAAATTGACAGCTATCTAAAACATAAGCTGCAAAACATAGAATACCTGCCGAACCTTACAGAAAAGCCCAACGATTTATTTGAAGCCTATGAGTTTGCAAGAGATAACAAATTGACATTAATAAATTTCTATAAAGCCCACAGCATTGCAACCAAACATTTATTGCCCTTATCTCAAAGGGGCGTGGTAAGAATAGGCAATATGCTGATTATGGAACAGCAAACACAAAGGGTGCAATATGAAGCTGCTATGGCGTCAATTGTAAAAAAGGAGTTTGAAAACTTTTGGACAGAATTAAATGAGCTGATAAAGCAAAAGCTAAACACTCCACAGGTATTTTATTATGCTTCGCTTATTCATTTAGTATTTGTAAAAATCCATCCTTTCAATGACGGCAATGGCAGAACAGGTCGCTTGCTGGAAAAGTGGTTTCTGAATACTATGCTTGGCGAAAAGGCCTGGTATATTGGCAGTGAACATTACTACTATAAAAATCTTCAAAACTATTATAACAGTTTAGCAAGGATTGGTTTATTCTATGAAGAATTAAAATATGATAAAGCACTTCCTTTTTTATTAATGCTGCCAAACGCACTCATAATTGATAATGGATAATGGACAATTGAAAATTAAAGAAAATGTAATTAAGATAAAATCTTTTGCTTTTGCATTGAGAGTGGTTAAACTCTATCAATATTTACAAACAGAAAAAAAAGAGTTTGTTCTTTCTAAGCAATTATTGAGAAGCGGCACCGCCATAGGTGCATTGGTAAGAGAAGCTGAGCAAGCTGAAAGCACTGCCGATTTTGTTCATAAAATGGCAATAGCATTAAAAGAAGCCAACGAAACAGATTATTGGATTGATTTATTGCACCAGGCGAATTACTTAGAAAATGCCACATTTAATTCCATAAAATTAAATGTAACAGAACTCTTAAAACCTTTGGTTTCAATTATCAAAACAACCAAACAAAAGAAAAGCAATGAATAATTGATAATGGAAAATTGACAATTATCCACTCCTATCAATTTTTCATTATCAACTGTCAATTTTCAATTCAAGACTATCCAAATTTTACATTCTCCAAACCATATTGCTTAATAAGGTCTGCCGGCACGCCTTCCCAATTATTGGGCCGATTGCCCACATAACCTAAATCGTCTATACCAATTTTTGAAGTGTAAAACCCACTGGCGGTCAAGCTGCGCATACGGTTAAAAAACGCTACACCCTGTTGCATCTCAGGTTTAGCTTTTGCAGGGTAGGCAATCTCATCTACCATTTCAACCTGTTGTTTTGTGTTACAATCTTTAAACGAGTTTTCATACCGGTTTAAACATTGCATGTCGAGCCACCGCATACCACCGCGCATGGGTACCTGGTTGTCGGGCATGTCCTTCACTATAAATTCAATAAAGTCAGGCACTTTGGCATCTGAGGCACTTCCTGAAGTTCCGTCCTTCGGTATAATCATATCTGCAAGAATGGTAATGGTCGCCATCTCATGATCTGTAAAGAAATCTTCGCTGTTCAGTTTTTTATCTCTTTCTATTTCGCCTGGCAGCCTGTCTGCATTAGCCGTTTCGTCAATGGCCGGTGCTGCTTTTTTAGTTTCGGTTTTACATGCCTCTAACAATACACCTGCAGAAAGTGTACCTATACCCAATGTTTTTAATGATTGTCTCCTGTTCATAAACTATAATTAAAGGATGTTATGCAATGTTTTGTTTTTTGCTCTGGTCAACTATGTACTCAGCAGTACGCATAGACAAAGCAAGAATGGTCCAGGTAGCATTTTTATCAGACTGTTGTACGGTTGGCGCACCATCCACTACAAATAGGTTGTTGCAATCGTGTGCCTGGCACCACTTGTTCAATACCGATTTTTTAGGATCGTTACCCATACGTGCGGTACCTACTTCGTGTATAATGCGACCTGGTGCAGCAAGCCCCCACATATCTTCGGCAGTATGTGGTTGCGATGTTGGAATGGCACCCATTTCGTGTATGATCCTGGTAAAAGTCTCCTGCATGTGTTTGGCCTGGTTGATCTCGTCGTTGGTCCACTTATAATGAAAACGTAACACTGGGATGCCATACTTATCCACTACGTTGGGATCTAATTCGCAATAATTATCAATGTGCGCCATACCAACGCCGCGGCCCGACATACCGAAGGTGGTTCCATAAAAACGACGGTAATCATCCTTCAGCGATACCCCATACCCACCTTCTTCTTTTTTAGAACCATCACGGGCAGGAAGTTGTCCATTCAATTTTGACACACCACCACCAAAGCCGTACGACGGCATACCCATGCCTCCACCAAATTCTATATGGTAGCCTCTTGGAAAATCAAGTTTTTTATTATCGAGTGTCCATGGTCCGTAGATATGTATGCTACCTGTGCCATCTTCGTTATAACGTTTACGATCTAACAATTGCGGCAGCATTCCCGACTGCGAAGCACCAGTAGAATCCTGCAGGTACTTACCAACCAGATTACTACTGTTAGCTATGCCGTTTGGATAGCGTTGCGATTTTGAGTTAAGCATGATCCTGGAAGATTCGCAGGAGCTGGCAGCCAATATTACCTTCTTACCATTTACCTGGTACTCCTGCATATCATCTTTACTTATGTACGATACGCCGGTGGCTTGTCCGTCTTTATCAATTATTACTTCACGCACCATTGCATTGGAGATCAGCTCCAGGTTGCCCGTCTTTAATGCAGGTATAACCAGGCATGACGATGCTGAAAAATCTGCATACACTTTACAACTACGACCACATTGACCGCAATAAAAGCATGCTCCCCTGTCTTTATTTCCTGGCAACGCCTCGGTTAAAACTGAGCCTCTGCCAGGTATCACTTTTACGCCGGCAGCAGCAGCACCTTTCATTATAAAAAGCTCGGGCAAGCGTGGTGGTGGTGGTTTTAAAAAGATGCCATCCGGTTCGTTTTCCAAACCTTCAACGCTGCCATAAATTCCTATAAGGCGATCCACTTTGTCGTAAAAAGGTTTAACCTCATCATAAGTAATAGGCCAGCGTTCGCTTACGCCATCATCGGGCTGAAAATCTTTTGGTCCGAAGCGAAGCGAAATACGTCCCCAGTGGTTGGTTCTTCCACCCAACATACGAGACCTGAACCAGTCAAATTCAGTGTTGTCTTTTTTGGTGTAAGGCTCCCCCTCTAATTCCCATCCACCAAATGCAGCATCAAAATCGCCGAAGGCCCTTGCCTTTGTACCGGCACCACGGCGAGGCGATTCATATGGGAATTTTAATTGAGAAGAGTGTTTAGCAGGATCGAAGAAAGGCCCTGCTTCAAGCATCAGTACTTTCAAACCTGCATTAGCTAATACGTAAGCTGCCATGCCTCCACCGGCACCGGAGCCTACTATTACGGCATCATAAGTTTTTGAAGATTTCTTAATCTGGATATTTCCCATATACAAGCAATGTTTCGATTTGGTAAAAAATGCAATTGTTGTTCAATATATCAAATAACGGGGGCTTACAATAAAATCGTTGATGAAAAAACATTACAACGTTTGAAACACTTAAATAATGATGCTTTTATAAGCCTGAAATGAAAGTGGAAAAATATGGCCTTTTTTCCACTTTAGCTTTTCAGAGAATGTAGCTAATTGTTCTAAATGCTACTGACAACAATTTTGCATCAGCCTTAATACATTTTGATAACAGATTTTTTCTGCCACTTCGCTGTCAAATTCCTCTTCAATGGCTGATGATAGTAACCTCAAACACTCCCAGGTAAAGAATGTAAACAGTGGCTGGTTTTGCTTCAGTAAGTATTCTGCCAACTATTGTACAACAACTGATTTCCATTGTTGATATTGACTGGGAGAAACTTTCATCAACTGTTTAAACTGGCGATTGAAGTAGGAAAGATTATTGAAGCCAGACTCGAAGCAGGCGTGTGTAACCGTGTAGTTATTGTTGTTTAATAACCGGCAGGAATAAGCGATCCGGATCTCATTTACAAACTGGGTAAAATGTTTGAGGGTTCGTGTTTTAAAGTAGCGGCAAAAAGATGTTTCAGTCATATTTGCAACTGCCGCAATTTCTTTTAAAGAGATGGGGTTAGTAAAATTTTCGTAAACGTACTGGTGGATATTTTGCATCCGTTCTTCATCTTGCCCCGGATCGTACATATAACCGTTTGGTGTTAAAAAATCAAAGCCCTCGCATTCCGACAACGTAACCAAAATCTCGAGTAGCGCCAACAGTTTCCGGCTTTCACTTAGCTGGTTCATTTGCAATAAAATACTGGCTACTTTGTCTACGGAGGATTTATGAAAATGCAAGCCCCGTTCCGCTTTCTTAAGGAGGGTTTTTACGGCTGATAATTCCGGCTTTGCCAAAAAGTCGTTGCCTAAAAAAACTTCGGTAAACTGGATGATGAGGCCAAAGGGCTGATGGTTTGGATACTGCCGGGCATATTCTTTATTTTCTTGTAAAACATGAGGGAAGTTGGCGCCTAAAATAACAAGGTCACCTTCGCCAAACTGTTGAAATACATCGCCGATAACAGCGCTGGTGCAACCTTCAATAAAAAAGATCAGTTCAATTTCGGGATGGTAATGCCAGCGGGTGGTTAACCCGAAGGGCTCCCACTTAAAAACAAAAGATCGGTTGGCCTGGTGGGCAATCAACCGGTAAGACGGTTCAGTCATAGACGACAATTTTCTTAATTCATACTTATCGACCTTAAAATAGATAAAATCCTTCAAACAAAGGGTAATTTAAACAAAGCAGTATTGCGGATATGTGCTGATTTTTATGTCCTCAAGCCATACGATTGCATTTAGGTATAAGCACATATTCTTTTCCATGGGCCATTGGTGTGGATGGTTATATGCCAGCGGTTCCGCTTACGGCACATGACTTACTGGCCTATGCTTCAGCAAACGAAATACACCGTGTTCAGTTTGGCGACAATATGCCCTTACACACTTTTGCCGAGGAGGAACTTCATGCCCTGAAAGCAACGGCAGACCGCTTTTCCATCAACATAGAAACAGGTACAAGAAGGCTAACTGCTGATAATATTGTGCGTTATTTATCCATAGCGGAAACGTTGCATTCACCCTTTTTACGGGTAGTGATTGATGACGTCGATTTTCATCCCAACGCACAGCAGGTTATTGAAACCATACAAGCATTGCTGCCAACATTGAAGGCGACGGGCATTGTGTTGGCGATTGAAAACCATGACCGTTTTCCAGCAGCGGCGCTTAGGCATATCATTGAGCAAACAGATCCTTTGTACGTAGGGGTTTGTCTTGATACGGCCAACTCGCTTGGTGCCAACGAAGGTACCAATGAGGTATTACAGGCACTTGCGCCGTATACCGTAAACCTGCATATAAAAGACATTACTATACAAAGACTGCCGCATAAAATGGGATTTATAGTAGAAGGATGCGGGGCGGGAGAAGGCATTGTAAACATTCCGGCAATAGTTGAGCAATTGAAGCTGTACAACAAATGCAAAACGGCCATAGTAGAACTATGGTCGGGCCCTGGAGAAACCCTAGCGCAATCCATTGCCACCGAAAAACAGATGGTTGAAAAAAGTATACACTATTTAAAAAACATACTATCATGAGCAAGATCGCATTAGTGGGTGCCGGCGGAAAAATGGGATGCCGCCTTACGGATAACTTTTTAAAATGCCCGCAGTACATACTCGATTACCTTGAAATAAGCGAACAGGGTATACAGCATTTGATGGCGCGTAATGTTGTGGTAACTAACCAGGAAGAGGCAGTGCCCGGGGCTGATGTTGTGATTTTAGCTGTGCCTGATGTGGCCATCGGCGCAGTGTCACACGACATAATTCCGAAGATGAAACCGGGTGCATTGGTGATGACCCTTGATCCTGCTGCGCCCCTGGATGGTGTGATAGCCCATCGTGAAGATCTTGGCTATGTGATAGCGCATCCCTGCCATCCTTCTGTTTTTAATTGGGAGCCTGAAGAGAAGGATTTTCGCGATTTCTATGGCGGTATCTCGGCTAAGCAGTCGATTGTAGTAGCCCTGATGCATGGAACAGAAGCCCATTACCAACTGGGCGAAAAGGTGGCGCAGGAAATGTATGCGCCTATCCACAAAACGCATAGAATTACACTGGAGCAGATGGCTATATTAGAGCCTGCAATGGTAGAAACTCTGGCGCAGACCTGCATGGAAGTGGTAAGGGAGGGATTTGATAAAATAGTAGAACTAGGCGTACCGGAGGCAGCAGCAAGAGACTTTGTATTAGGGCACTTGCGCATACAGATCGCTGTATTGTTTAAAGAGGTTAACGGCACTTTTTCTGATGCTGCCTACAAGATTAGCAAACGTGCAAAACCGCTTCTCTTTAGGGATAACTGGCAAAAGATTTTTGACATGGACGATATTAAAGAACAGGTAAGAGACATCACAAACAAATAAACTTATAAACCCTTCTATAATGCTAAAGAAAAAAATAAGTGCTGTTTGCCTGGCACTATTACTCACCTTTTCGAGCTGGGCGCAATTGAAAGTAAGCGACAACAAACGGTACCTCGTTACTGCTGATGGCAAAGCATTCTTTTGGTTGGGGGATACTGCCTGGGAACTGTTTCACCGGTTGACACGTGAAGAAGCAGATCTGTATTTAAAGAACAGGGCGGATAAAGGTTTTACTGTAATACAAGCGGTGGCTTTGGCAGAATTGGACGGACTACATGATCCGAATCCTTATGGGGAGACACCGCTGGAGAATGATGATCCCACAAAACCTCGCGAAGCCTATTTTCAACATGTTGACTACATTATAAACAAGGCGGCCGAACTAGGTTTATACATTGGATTATTACCCACGTGGGGAGATAAAATAGCAAAAGACAAGTGGGGCGCAGGTCCTGAAATCTTTAACGTGGACAACGCAAAGGTGTACGGCAAATGGATTGGCAACCGCTACAAGAACAAGAAGAATATTATCTGGATTGTAGGCGGCGATCGTAATCCTGATGAAAAAGGTATGGCCATTTGGCGGGCCATGGCTGCAGGTATAGCAGAGGGAACCGGCGGGCAGGACAAGGCCTTAATGACCTTTCACCCGCAGCCAAATAGTATGGAAGATGGCGGTTCGTCAAAGTACTTTCACAATGATGCCTGGCTCGACATGAACATGTTTCAAACAGGACATTGCCGCGAGAACAATGTATGGGACCGCATACAGGT
>JBBQVY010000226.1:0-7771 GCA_038211085.1 Chitinophagales bacterium
AGGGTAAATTTTTATAAAAGTGTCATACAGCAGGTTGGCCACGAACGAACTTATTTTAAACAAAAATAATCTATCAGCTAATGAAAAAGTGGTGGTGAAACGGCTAAAGGCATTTTAATGTAGATTTGCCACCATTAAAAAACAGCTTATGAAACCCATCCAAATGGTTGATACCAAAACCCAATATTTAAAAATCAAGGATCGTGTGGATGCCGGAATACAGGGGGTGTTGGATAGCGCTGCTTATATTAACGGTAAGCCGGTGCAGGAGTTTGCAGCCAATCTTTCAGCTTATTTACAGGTTCCTTATACTATAACCTGTGGCAACGGTACCGATGCTTTGCAAATAGCCATGATGGCACTTGACCTGCAACCCGGAGACGAAATCATTACCCCATCTTTTACTTATATAGCTACTGTTGAGGTAATGGCACTTTTGCGATTGAAGCCGGTTTTTGTTGAGGTGGATAAAGAGACTTTTTGTATTGATGCAAATGCCATCCGGGCTGCCATTACTTCTAAAACCAAGGCAATTGTACCAGTGCATTTATATGGTCATGCAGCCCCAATGGAAGAAATTATGGATATCGCCAAAGAGCACAATCTATTTGTGATTGAGGATAATGCCCAGGCTATAGGTTCTGACTATAGGTTTACAGATGGTTCAATTAAAAAGACCGGAACGATTGGAACCATCGGCACAACATCTTTTTATCCTTCTAAAAATTTAGGGGCCTTCGGCGATGGTGGTGCCATTTTTACAAGCGATGCTGCTTTAGCTGAAAAGCTGAAAATGATTGCCAATCATGGTCAGAAAGTACGCTACTACCACGAGATAGTGGGATGCAACTCCAGGCTGGACAGTATACAGGCAGCAGTATTAAATGTAAAGCTGGAATTTTTGGACGAGTATATTGAAAGCCGCCAAAAAGTTGCTGCTTATTACAACAAATCGTTTGCTTCACACAATAAATTGACCATTCCATTAGTTAAACCTTATTGCAGTCATGTGTATCACCAATACACTTTAATTGTAAATGATGTTAACCGGAATGTATTAAGCCAATTCCTGCTGGATAACAAAATACCTAATATGATTTATTACCCCGTGCCGGCACACAGGCAAAAAATGTTTGATGCCTTTGGGGGAAGTTCTTATAATTTGCCTTTAACCGATTGGCTTACCGAAAGAGTTATCTCGCTTCCAATACATACAGAAATGGATGAAGAGCAAATTAAGTTTATCATTGATCATCTATTGAAATTTATTAATAACTAAAAAATTGTAATGAAAATCGCAGTAATTGGAACAGGCTATGTTGGGTTGGTATCAGGAACTTGTTTTGCAGAAACAGGAAACTCTGTCACCTGTGTTGATATTGATAAGAAAAAAGTAGAAAAACTTTCAGCCGGTCAAATCACCATTTTTGAACCAGGTCTTGAGAAACTTTTTCACAGAAATATAAAGGAAGATCGTTTAAAATTTACTACCAACCTCGAAGAAGGAATTGCAGATGCAAAGGTTATCTTTCTTGCTTTACCTACGCCACCCGGCGAAGATGGCAGTGCTGACTTACGCTATATATTAAAGGTTGCTGATGATCTTGGTAAGATCATGAAAGAATATAAAGTAATTGTAGATAAAAGCACGGTACCCGTTGGCACGGCCCGCAAAGTTCATGATACCATTGCTAAAAACGCAACGGTAGAGTTTGATGTGGTAAGCAATCCTGAATTTTTACGTGAAGGTGTTGCAGTGGATGATTTTATGAAACCTGACAGGGTAGTAATTGGTACAACGTCTGAAAGAGCTATCAAAATTATGGCCGACCTCTATGCGCCCTTTGTTCGCCAGGGTAACCCGGTAATTTTTATGGATGAAGAATCTGCTGAGTTAACCAAATACGCAGCCAATTCTTTTCTTGCAGCCAAGATCACCTTTATGAACGAGATAGCACGTATGTGTGAGTTGTTGGGTGCTGATGTTGACATGGTTAGAAAAGGTATTGGTAGCGATGAAAGAATAGGAAGAAGATTTTTGTTTCCAGGGATAGGTTATGGTGGAAGCTGTTTTCCTAAAGATGTAAAAGCGCTGGTTAAATCTGCCGAAGGCGTTAACTACGATTTTAAAATTTTGAAAGCAGTAGAAGTTGTAAACGAAGAACAAAAGGTGTACCTGCTTCCAAAAATAAAAGAACATTTTGGCTCACTTCAAGGAAAAACATTTGCCATTTGGGGACTTGCCTTTAAACCAAATACAGATGATATTCGCGAAGCGCCAGCCTTATACATTATAGATGAATTGTTGAAAGAAGGTAGCAGTGTTAAAGCTTTTGACCCTGAAGCCATGGCAAATGTGAAAGAAATTTATAATGATAAGATTGCCTTTTGTGAAAGTCAATATGAAGCACTTGAAGGTGCAGATGCACTGATTATTGCAACTGAGTGGGCAGAGTTTAGAACACCTGATATGAACCGTATGATAAATCTAATGCCATCAAAAATAATTTTCGATGGCCGCAACCTTTTCGAACTTTCGAAAATGGAAGAATGTGGTTTTCATTATACCAGCGTAGGCCGAAAAACCGTTAAACAATCAAACCAATAACATGAGTAAAAAAAGAGTTTTAATAACGGGGGCTGCAGGGTTCCTGGGATCTCATTTGTGCGACCGCTTTATAAAAGAAGGCTATCATGTTATTGCAATGGACAACCTGATAACCGGTGACCTAAAAAATATTGAGCACCTTTTTAAGCTGGAAGATTTTGAATTTTACCACCACGATGTTTCCAAGTTCATACATGTACCCGGAGACCTTGATTATATACTTCACTTTGCATCACCGGCAAGCCCGATAGACTATCTTAAAATTCCCATTCAAACCCTTAAAGTGGGTTCGTTGGGTACGCACAATTGTCTTGGACTGGCTAAGGATAAAAAGGCACGCATACTGGTAGCTTCTACCAGCGAGGTGTATGGCGATCCGCTCGTGCATCCGCAGGATGAAGAATATTGGGGCAACGTAAACCCGGTTGGCCCACGTGGGGTTTATGACGAAGCCAAGCGTTTCCAGGAGGCGATCACTATGGCTTATCATACGTTCCATGGTGTCGAAACCCGCATCATCCGCATATTTAATACTTATGGTCCAAGAATGCGATTGAACGATGGAAGAGCTCTTCCTGCATTCATAGGCCAGGCGTTAAGAGGGGAGGACCTGACTGTTTTTGGAGATGGATCTCAAACACGTTCGTTTTGTTATGTAGATGATTTGGTTGAAGGTATTTACAGACTATTGATGAGCGATTATGCCCAGCCTGTAAACATTGGTAACCCGGTTGAAATTTCACTGAAAGATTTTGCAGAGGAAGTAATTAAACTTACCGGCACCGATACCAAAATTGTATACAAGCCCTTACCGGTTGATGATCCAAAACAACGCAGACCCAATATTACCAAAGCGCAGGAATTATTAGGTTGGGAGCCTAAGGTTTCCCGTTCGGAAGGATTGAAAATTACCTACGATTATTTTAAGTCTTTACCTAAAGAGGAATTGTACAAAACGCCAAAAGAATTCGTAAGCAAATAATTAATGTAGCTTTTTAGCGTTACTAATACCGATAGCCCATTTGAGTTGGTAAGCTCAAATGGGCTATTTTCAAATATTATTAACTGCTGCAGAAGCACATTTTTAATCCATGTATACCTCACTGCTTAGTAAAAAATCTAAACTGGCTGTTATTGGTTTAGGTTATGTTGGTCTTCCTATTGCACTTGAATTTGCTAAAACAATCTCTGTAATTGGGTTCGATATCAATCAAAAACGCATTGATTTAATGAACCAGGGAATTGACCCGAGTAAGGAGTTAAGTAAGGAAGCATTTGAAGGATGCGACATTACTTTTACGGCCGACCTGGAAGTATTAAAGCAAGCCAATTTTTTTATAGTAGCCGTTCCCACACCCGTGGATGTACACAATGTACCCGATCTAAAACCTGTAAAAAGTGCTTCTGAGACTATAGGCAAAGTGATTAAGAAGGGTGATTACGTGGTATACGAATCAACTGTTTACCCCGGTTGCACCGAAGAAGATTGCATACCCATAATAGAGAAGCTAAGTGGGTTGCTGTTTTGCGATGATTTTAAAGTAGGGTACAGCCCCGAACGCATAAATCCAGGTGACAAAAACCATACACTCCAAAATGTAATTAAAATTGTTTCAGGTTGCGATGATGAGTCACTGGATCAAATAGCCAAAGTATATGAATTAGTGGTTGAGGCTGGCGTTCACAGGGCACCTTGTATAAAAGTAGCGGAGGCTGCAAAAATTATCGAGAACACCCAACGCGATCTCAATATTGCCCTCATGAATGAGCTTTCGATCATCATGGACAAGATGGGTGTTAATACCTATGATGTGCTGGAAGCAGCCGGAACTAAATGGAACTTTTTACCATTTTATCCCGGTCTTGTAGGCGGACATTGCATAGGGGTAGATCCATATTATCTTACTTACAAAGCTGCTGAACTTGGCTTTAACTCCCGTGTAATATTGGCTGGTCGTTACATCAACGACAACATGGGTAATTATCTTGCAAAAAAAGTATTGCAGCACATTATAAAAAACAGCGAGAATGTAAAGCAGGCCAAAATTTTGGTGATGGGCGCAACGTTTAAAGAGAATGTTAGCGACATACGAAACTCAAAAGTGGCTGATGTAATACGCTCGTTACAGTCGTATCATTTAAACGTGGTAGTAAGTGATCCTTTTGCCGATTCCCATGAGTTAATGGAAGAGTATGGTTTTGGTTTGATAGATGAAATTGAGGATGATTATGATGCCATTATCGTTACAGTTCCGCATACGCCATACTTACAATTTAATGACGCTTATTTTAAATCGATTACAAAAGAAAATGCTTTAATTGCGGACCTGAAAGGCATTTACAATAACAAAATAAAAAGCAGGAGCTATTGGAGCTTCTAATAAAAATATGCGCCCATTAATTTTAGTCACCGGTAAAAACGGACAGGTTGGTAACGAGTTGGTAAAACTCTCTGCACAATACCCTCAATTTGATTATGAGTTTACTGATGTTGCTGAACTGGACATTACCAATGCCGAATTGGTAGGCAATTTTTGTGCTGAAAGAAAACCGGTTTGTTGTATAAATGCCGCTGCATATACTGCAGTTGACAAAGCTGAAACCGACAAGGCTTTGGCGTTAAAAATTAATGCAGAAGCAGTTGGCATACTGGCTGAAAATTGCGCTAAGGTAGGTGCTCAATTTATTCATATTTCTACCGATTATGTGTACGATGGTTTGGCTACAACTCCCTACCTGGAAGACCACGAAGTAAGCCCTGTAAATTTTTATGGGTTTTCAAAACTGGAAGGAGAGAAGATCGCTTTTGAAAAATTGCCTTCAACTGTTGTCATCCGCACCTCGTGGGTGTATAGTTTTTTTGGTACCAACTTTGTAAAAACCATGCTGCGTTTAATGTCTGATAGAGACAGCCTGAATGTTGTGGGTGACCAGGTGGGTTCGCCAACTTATGCTGCTGACCTTGCAGCAGCAATTATGCAAATTGTAGAACAGCAACAAATAACCGGTAAGTCTTTTGGTGGTGTTTACCATTATTCAAACGAAGGCATTATAAGCTGGTTCGATTTTGCAACAGAGATCAAAGCACTCGGCAACAAAAACTGTGAAGTAAATTCTATACCTACAAGTGGCTACCCAACCCCCGCCAAACGCCCGGGATATTCAGCCATGAACAAGGATAAAATAGCTACAACTTTTAATTTGAAATTAAGAGATTGGAAAGATAGCCTGAGGGAATGTATTGGGATGCTGAATGCATAGTCACCTATTCATTTTCAGCATTGCCGCTTAAAAATCATCGCCTGCTTTAGTGGATTGCGACTTCTGCTAACAAAGGTAAATGCCGGAATGTTTCTGGTTACCTTATCGGTAAGTTGTTGATTTTTTAGTATTTACTTTTTAGATATACCATTGCCCAAATCAAACATTATGAAAACACTTTCTCTTAAACTCGACGACCATATTTTTGAGGAAACCGAAAAAGTAGTTTCAGAGTTAAATCTTGCACGCAACCGTTATATTAATGAGGCGCTTAATCTTTATAATCAATTCAATAAAAGACGGGTTTTAAAGAAAAAGCTTTCAAAAGAAAGCAAACTTGTAACTCAAAGTTCTTCTGAAATTTTAGCTGAATTCGAAAAGATTGTAGATGAAGTATAAACAGTATGACATTTGGCTTGCAGATTTAAATCCTACAATAGCAACCGAACCCGGAAAAACCAGGCCAGTCGTTATTATTCAAACGGACTTGCTGAATGAAATGCATCTATCAACAATAGTGTGTCCGATTACAACAAACGTAAACCCTGCTGTTGAAATTTTAAGAATTCATCTTAAGAAAACACAATTATCCAAATTGAGTGATGTGCTTGTAGACCAGCCAAGAGCCATAGATAACAAGGGATTTAAAAAATGGATTGGAAAATTGACTACAGAACAGACAACACAACTCAAGGCAAGCTTGAGGGTTGTCCTTGATCTTTAAAAAAGTGCTTAAGCTATCAAGAGTTTCCTACGAAAAAAGGAGATTAGCAAAGGTATTATTCAACATGAAATCTTTGAAAGTGAGTAATATGTGCGTCTGAGGTTTTCTTTTTCCCTACAACTCGCAATATTCATTTGTCAAACCCCTCACTCATTTTCCTGCAACTTAGAAATCGCTTCAAACTCCTCCGTTAGCTTGTAGCTTAGCCTTTCATATATAGCATAGTGTTTCATGTACACCTGGTGAGCCTGTTTTTTTGGTGTAAACACATCGGGTAGTTTAATTGTTTTGGCCGCTTCATCCAGGTCTTTATAGATGCCGGCTTTAGTAGCGCTCAACAAAAAGGCACCTACGGCCACACTATCTTTTTTAAAGTGTGTGTTCACGGGTTTGTTGAAAATGTCTGCAATTAGTTTGGTCCAAAAAGGTGAGGAGGCAAACCTGCCGTTAACGCACAAGCTTTCAATACTGCGGTGCTCTGCCAATGTTTTACCAATGCTGTAAATGGCGTATAAAATACCTTCAATAGTTGCCCTTGTAAAATGTTGTTTTTCGTGTTTGATGTTTATGCCAAAATAAACACCCTTTGCATTGGCATTCCAAATAGGGGCTCTTTCCCCTTGCAGGTAGGGAAGAAAGATCAGGCCACCTGCTCCGGGCTGTACTTTGGCTGCATCTGCTACAAGGTTTTCAAGGCAGTCATCCAAATCGTAGGCTCTTTTAAAATCGCCGAATTGGCGGGCAAACCATTCAAAAACTGCTCCGCCATTATTGGTGGGTCCCCCTGAAACATAATTGCCTTCTGTCATCAGGTAATTGAAGAAACGTTGCTTCTCATCACGCAACACTTTTTTGCCCATAACCCTTACTGCCCCACTATCCTCAATGGTAATGGTTGCTTTCCCCTCGCCCCAGATACCTCCGCCAAGGGTAGCCAAACAACCATCACTGGAGCCTACAATAATAATTGCTTTTGGTGTTAACCCCAGCGATGCCTGGTACTCTTTCTTCAGCTTTGCATCAGCATAAAAAACCGGTACCAGTGCAGGTAATTGTTGCTTATTAATGCCTGCCAGTTGCAATGCTGCAGGCTCCCAATGTAAGGTGTGTATGTTCAATAGCCCGGTGGCGCTGGCAAGACTATAATCAATAATATATTCACCCGTAAGCTGGTGAAT
>JBBQVY010000227.1:0-7756 GCA_038211085.1 Chitinophagales bacterium
ATTTTTTAACATCACATCTCCATTAATGGTGCCATTGGCTAGTAATGAATCTGTTTGTACAAATGCGGTTAAGGTTGAAATTTCGAAGTTATTGAAACGAACTTCCAGCGGACTGTTAGCCTGCGAGGTAAGGCTGTTGATGATTAACTGCTGGTTGTTTTTGCTCAATGCAAAGTTGGATGCATTAACTATGCTGGGGCCAAATCTTAAAATATTGTCTGGCGAAATGGTCCATTTATCATAGTTAAGCATCAGGCTGTCCGGCTTTAATTTTAAAGCGTACTCCGTATTGTTAACCTGCGACAGCAAACCTTGCAACCTGTATTTATTTGTTGCGGTTTTGTCTTTTATCAATAAACCAAAATCAATGGTATTGTTGGCTAATGTTGCACCCAGTTTGGTTTGATACAATACGATGCTCTTACCACTGTTAAGTTGATCTATCGTAGTAATAATGCCCAAACCATCAGTACCGGTATTTGCAGTTAATTGAAGGTTTTGAATTTTGTTAGTACCCATCGTTATGTTAGGGGCACTAAGTTTAGCTGACATTCCATCAGCATTTGAAAAATTTGCATTCAATAGTACAGGGTCAAGCCTGGTAAGTGTGGGTACAAATGCTCTTAAGGTAGGATCATCTACTATAGATGCATTTATGGTAAAATTGTAAGGATCAAAGTACACAGGTTTTGATGAAGTGTTGATTGCATAATAGGGTTGAATCGTTTCTATCATGATGTCGCCCAATTGCTGCAGCTTATACGTTCCCCTTATATCAGCATTTATAAAATCAGTTTTTAAACCAATAACCTGCATGTTGTTTTCGTAGTTGGCAACAAGCGAAATGGTATCCATTGCTACCCGCTGGTTGTTCATTACAAGCAGACTATTGGTAATGAATGCTTCGCCTTGCAAAGCATCAAGATTAAGCGTTGGAAACTTTGCTTCGATCTTACCGCGATAAACAATTACATCGGGTGTAAGATGAAGTGGTTGTGTTTTAATGCTGTCAATATCTGCTACCAGGTTAAAGCCTGGTAATTCGCCACCCATAAAACCTTCGGCCTGTAAAGCAAGGTGAATGTTTGGATCCTGTATAGCTGCATTAGCTGTTACATGTTGATTGGCTATGGCAGCATTAAACTTTAGGTTCGTGTAATTGTAATTTTTTATAACGGCGGATACAATGTTACCCTTTACAATTGCATTAGCTTTTTCAGGATTGAACCCGGTACCCCGTACTACTGCGTTTGCAGTAACAGTTCCTATCATTGCCGGGTTTTTGGTTATCGCACCTACATTCAATCGGCTGGTTGATATGGTAGCATTATATTTTGCCTTATCGGGGTTGGCACCATTGCTAATGGTCCCTTTAACTTTTGCTCCACCGAACGAACTGTTGAGCGTTAGATCGGTTACTGCCTGTTGCACATTTCCTTTTATGGTGCCGCTGAGAGACATGTTTTCAGGTAAAGCAATAGTAGGAGGGATGGTATTAGGCGGAGTAAGCAATAAGATATCGGACCGGCTGGTAGAAAAATTTCGGATACTAAGATCTGCTGATACTTTGTTTGGATCCGGCAAACCATATACCCTGCCAGAAACATCAATATTGGTACTTTGGAGTCCCCTGAATTTAAAATGATCAATGTTAAGACGGGATACACTCCCTGTAATCTTACCATTCACATATAGATACGCCGAGGGGTTCCTAAATGCCGGCTGTGCAGCTAAATCAGGCATGAAGGTTAAGATATCTTTTACCTGTATTCGGCTATCGTTTATATCCACATCCATCTCCAGTAAACCCGGATTTTTTTGAATAGCTGCAAGCGATGGATATTTTATAAGTGCCTTTCTTTTTATTTCTGTTCCCGGGGTTTTTATTAATAGGTCTTCAAGTAAAACACCCTTGTCGTTGTAGGCAAATTTGGTTTCAACAGTATTTAACACGAAACCACTTTTCTCTTTCATATTACCCTTGGTAACCTGCCCGGCTATAGTATCATTATGAAAGTAAAAATCTTTTAGGTGAAAAGTAAGATCGGTGATATCCATGTGACCAAAGTCCATACCTCTGCGTAAGCGGGGCATTGTATTATCATCAAATTTCAGCGAGTTGTTGTCGAGAATGAGGTTGTTTACGGTTACCTTCCAGGGAAGCACAACTGCAACCTCTTTATTATTTTCATCGGTAAGTTTTAAAACCTTTTTATCTGCACTGTTACCACCGCTCTTACCCATGCTTACGATACCATTAAAGCTTTTTACGTTTACTTCATCAAGAATTATAGAACTGGTTTCAAGGTCTATGTCTTTGGGTAAAATTGTAAGGTTAGCCACAGTCAATTTACTTGACAGGTTGCTTACTTCATTTGTATAATCAAGGTCGATATTGCTTAGTCTTGTTTCTTTATTAGAGAAGTGCAAAAAAGCCGGAGCTTCCAATGCTTTGGTGGAATCGGGGTGTGTAACAACAGCAGTTATTTCTATAGGTTTTGTTTGTTTAATTACACCCCGAAGTCCATTAACAGTTATATCGGGTACAACAAAATCTATATGATTAAGATCGAATTTGGTTATATGCGTATCAAAGTGGTTAAGGTATACATCCACATCGTTTCCTGTAACAATATCTTTATAAACCAACCGGGTCTTGTCAATAATAATTTTATCGATCGCTATTTTTAAAGTACTGGTATCTGTTGAAGCCGTATTAGGGGCCGTTACAAAGGCATCTACAATAAATTGAAAGTTGAACGTAGTATCGGGAAGCTGGCGTTTAATCTTAGCGGTAATACCATTTAGGTTTATTTCGTTTATCTGTATTTGGCTTTTCAGCAATTTAAACATGTCTATATCCACCTTTAATTGATGTCCTGCCAGCAGTGTATCTTTTTGCCTGTCTTCAATATAAATACCTTCCAACACAAGCATTTTAGGAAAATCAATGGAAAGACGATTGATAGCTACTTTAGTATCTAACTTTTTTTGGAGGAAGGAGACTATTTTTTTTCTACCAAAATTTTGGACAGGGGAAGTTTGGATAAGTAGTAGAACGAGCACTACTAATGCAAGCAGAGATAAGACAACAATGGCAAATATTCTTGCTATTCGTGCCGCGATGCTTTTTTTGGGTTTGGATACTTGTTTATCTGTCTGCATGAAAGTCTTTAGAATTCGGATAATTATCTATTTAAGGCAAAATTTAAACCATAGAAATAATGGTTAATTTTTCAACCAAAATAACTGAATCATAAATTATAAGTTTCATTGGGGAATTTCTTCCTCATTGAATAGCAAGCAGATATAACTAAAAACCCTGGTTAAATACAGCTAAGTTTAAATGGGTTGCTGTCCCCCAGGTCTTTGTAAAACATCACCCCTACTTCAATGCTTTATAAAAAATTTTGTAAGATTAAACCAGGGGGGTGTTGAGAATACTTATTTTTTTGCTTTACCCAAAAGCCAAAGTACAAGGGCAATAATAGCAACGACTACAATAACACCTACCCACATACCGGCTTTAAAAATTCCAGCGATTGCATCGCAACTTGTAAGGGTAATACTTAGTGCCATTAGGGTAGCAAGTACAACATTAGTTTTCATGTATAGCGTTTTAGGTGATAAACAAATGGATTTATAAAAGTAATGCCATCATATTTCCATTATAGCCAGGTTACTAAGAAACTCAACGAGCGTGCTTCTATAAATAGGATTTATTTTTCTGCATCTTATTGTTTGTACTTGATGGAGAATAGGATTACTACAATATTCAACAGTAGCGAAAAACTGTTGGTAATAATGATGGGCCAATCCTCCCTAAGCACACCATAATATATCCAAAGGCACATACCGGTGTTTAAAACTGTAAGCATGCCCAGGGATAAGTCGTTTGCCTTTTTCTCTTTAATAATCTTTACCAATTGTGGCAACATTGAACTTGCGGTAAAGACACCTGCTATAAGACCTAAAATTTCATGTTTCATTGGTAGTTAAGTTAAGGATGCAGGTTACGAATGCTTTGTTATAACCTACCTGTTTTTATTAGAATTTTATATCTTGTAAGCAGACGGACTAAAAAAATATGTAGTAGATTTTGTTGAAAGCACAAACGCAGATCTAACCGTGCTAGTTGGCTATAAACAAGAGATGGGATGTAAAGGTCGATCAACAAAAATGTAGCGAATAATATACTCTTTTGATGTTTTGCTAACAAAAACAAAGTATTAAAACACTCATTCTTTTATAAGAAATATTATACCTATGGTTGTTATACAAATCGCTTATTAAGAAGTATATAGTTTAAACTGCTGGGCAAAATCTTCCACAGCAAATGATTTTTTAAAGTAAGATAATCAGCGTATAATTGAGATAAGCTTTGGTATACATGGCATGTTTTTTTAAACATATTCATTCAATCAATTAAAAATATTTTTTACCATCAAAAACTAAGTATTATGAATTCAGGTTCAAAAGTATTAATGGGAATAATAGCAGGTGCCGCAGCAGGTGCTGTTTTGGGTTTATTGTTCGCACCAGAAACAGGTGTTGAAACAAGAAGGAAAATTGGAGAAGGGAGCAAAGATTTGGCATCTAACTTAAAAGACAAATTTTCTGAACTAGTAGACGGAATAGCCGATAAATACGAGTCTGCAAAAGAGGGTGCGTCTGATTTGTTACACAAAGGCAAAGACCAGCTATCAACTGTAACCGATAATTATAACGATCGATCAGGGATGACTTCTGATGCCAGCAGACCATCATATCAATCTTAATCAGAATATCTTACTTGTCTCCCGGTGTTTATAAAAAATAGCAATGAGTAACCCTACCTTAACTTTAATAGAGTCGTTAATTAATAAAAGCCATGATTACGTTGAAACACGCCTTGATTTATTCAAACTTAAGATGGTGGATAAATCTACGGAAGTGGCATCGGCCATTGCAAGCGGCATAGTGTTGTTTGTTATAGCATTAATTTTCTTCATATTCTTTAATATTGGCTTAGCCTTATTAATAGGCGACTTGTTAGGGAAATCCTATTGGGGATTTTTTATTCTTGCTGTTTTTTATGCACTGATGGGGGTTATATTTTATAAGAGTAGAAACAAAATTATAAAGGCCCCCATACTCGGTATTTTTTTAAAAAAGCTGGGGCTAAATAATACTTCATGGAACAAATAAAAACGCAAAGCGAATTGCGCCAGTCCATTGCTGAATTGGAACGAAAAAAGACCGTACAGCAGTTGGAAATTAAAAGTGAAATGGAGCAGGTTAAACATGCGCTAAAACCTGTAAACCTGGTAAGAAATACTTTTAGCAGGTTTGCTGAAATACCTGAAGTAAGGAGAACACTTATTAGTACTGTTGTAGGTTTCGGTATGGGATATGTGGCTAAAAAAGCAAAAGATGTTCTTGCTGAAGAATCACTGGATAATATGGTAAGTAGCCTGGTGCACACCCAAATGTCGAAGCAGGAAAATAATAATCCTGATAGTTTTCTTACAAAGGCCATAACATACTTTAGAAAAAACCTAAAAGAAGAATCACCTCTTTATCCTTTTATCGCCTATAGAAATAAGTAGTTTCTTTTTTCTTTTCTTAATACATTTTAGTTTTTTTCAAGTATCCTCATTAATAACTTTTCCTCAGAAGTTAGGTCCGACTTGTTATCATCAACCTCAAGTTTCTCCAACTGTTTTAAATATTTGTATAGTGTACTGCTTTCGTAAAGGCTTAAAATAAGTGGGTGCACATAATATTTTTTACACACTGTTCTGGTGTTTCCTAGTAATTGAGACACTACATCAAGGGCAGCAACAATATTCTTTTTCATGCCGGTTTGAGTTTCGCTAAAGCCAAGATCTTTAAAGGCTAATAATGCCTGCACTGTCCCCGACCAGGTCCTGAAATCTTTCGCAGTAAAATCTCCGCCGCTTATTTCTTTAATATAATTGTTCACCATGCCTGAGTCTATTGACTTGCGGTTTCCTTCTTCATCAAAATATTGGAACAATTCTTTACCCGGTATCTCCTGGCAATTCTTTACAATGTTTGAAAGCCTGCGGCTTTTTAATGTAATGTCGTGGTAAACACCTTTCTTTCCTTTAAAAGAAAACTTGACTTTTGAGCCACTTATTTTTACATGTTTGTCCTTTAATGTTGTAAGTCCATAAGACCCATAAATTTTCTCATACGTTCCATTGCCTATGCGAATATTGGTACGCTCCATCAGGCTTACCACGGTAGCCAATACTTTGGTTTGTGGTAAACCTTTTAATGCTAGATCTTTTTCAAGTTCAACCCGCATTGAAGGCAATACTTCGCCGAAAGCAAATAGCCTGTAAAACTTTGTGTGGTTTCTTAATGAGTTCCACAGAGCATGGTATTTATATTGTTTGCGGCCCTTAACATCAATACCGGTTGCCTGCAGGTGTCCATTTTCCTGGAAGCAGATCCATACATTTTGCCAGGCCGGTGGCAGTACCAGTTGCTTTATTCGCAACATGGTTTCGTCATCTGTAATTTTTTTCTCTTTAAAATGATATTCAAATGTATCTCCCTTTTGTACACGTGTTATTCCCTCATCGGTATCCGAAACGTACTTAAGGTTTACAGCTTCAGCAGTCCTTTCAGGGCTCTTTACTATTGATTTGATTTTCCTGTTCGATAGGGAGGCAATCGGGTCTTCGGTAAGGGTTATTGTATTCATATAAACATTGCTTGTTTGCGTAAATTTCTATAGAAAAATCATACCCGGTTTTTGTTATATAAAAGAATTATTAAAGAGTAAAAACAATCAACATTTGTCTTCATATGGAGGTTACAAAAATGTCAGCGAATGCATGTTTTGAGTAACTGCGCTAATCAGTTGGGATTATGATCGTAAGGCATGCTACTCATATTTTAAGAGCTGGTTTCCTGAGTTCAAACACCTTGATGGCCTGCTGTTTGTAACTTGGTGTAAAACCGTGTATATGGAATTAAAAAATAAGGCTTTGTTACAAACAAATGCATTTATCAATAACAGGTGGGTAGCTGCACGGGCAGAAAAGACTTTTAAAGTTTTAAATCCCGCAAATGGATCAGTTATAACCAACGTAGCTGATTGTACTCCAACCGAAACTGAAATGGCAATAAAAGCGGCACACAAGGCTTTTCCATTGTGGAAAAATAAAACAGCTAAAGAGCGTGGTGCACTTATGAGAAAATGGTTTGACCTGGTAATGGCAAATGCTGATGACCTTGCGCTATTAATGACAGCTGAACAGGGTAAACCTTTAACCGAGGCGAAAGGAGATTGTAACCATTCGCCAACCAATTGGTGTGGTAGGCACCATTACTCCCTGGAATTTTCCTGTATCAATGATCACCCGCAAAATTTCGCCTGCCATAGCTGCCGGCTGCACGGTTGTTATTAAACCCGCATCACAAACGCCTTTATCTGCACTTGCATTGGCTTACCTGGCCGCTGAAGCTGGCATCCCTGAAGGCGTGATTAATGTTATTACATCCTCAGATGCTGCTGCAATAGGTGAAACACTTTGCCTGCACCCATTGTTAATGAAAATTTCGTTTACCGGCAGTACAAAAATTGGCAAGCTCATAATGAAGCAAAGTGCTTCCACGGTAAAAAAAGTGTCGTTGGAACTGGGGGGAAACGCACCATTAATTGTTTTTAATGATGCCGATATAGATGTTGCAGTAAAAGGAGCCATTGCAAGTAAATACCGCAATGCAGGCCAAACTTGTG
>JBBQVY010000228.1:0-7742 GCA_038211085.1 Chitinophagales bacterium
AACAGGGTTTCTTTCTTGCCACAATCAAACCAGTTCCTTATCTTAAAAGCTTTAAAACGGGCTCCACGCTGTATCATGCAATCAAGTGCATCGGTTAGGTTATAATCACCTAAAGTGGTAATGTCTTCGGTAAACAGGTGATGGAGGCAACCATAGAGAAATTCAGTTTCTTTTATTTTATACAAACCTACCAATGCCATATTGCTTTTAGGGATGGCAGGCTTCTCCACAACATGGACAATAAAACCATTTTCATCAATCTCTGCCACACCAAATTTGCGTGGATCATCTACTTTTTTTACACCCAGCATACTGTAAGGGCTGTTCACCATTTCCTTTACATCATACTCGCAGATAGTATCGCCAAGTGCAACAAAAACTTCGTCGTTGCCAACAATGTTGCGTGTAAGTTCAACAGCATGTCCGGTACCCTTTCGCTCGTTCTGGTATACAAAATGACAGGTAAGATCGGGGTAAGTGGTGTTTACATATTCCTGTATTTTTTCGCCCAGGTAACCCACTATAAAAATAAACTCGTTAATACCCGCACCGTGTAACTGATCTACAATAAAACTTAAAATAGTTTTGCCGGCAATGGGGATGAGTGCTTTTGGTTGCGTATAAGTATGGGGCCGTAACTTAGTTCCTGCACCGGCCACCGGAATAATCGCTTTCATTAATACTTCTATTTGTTTGATGCTTCACTTCCCTCATTTGTAAAGGCAATAGCCTGTAGTGCTTCACTAATTCATCAGAGTGTGAAAATAGGGATTTTTTATTTCTGCAATTCAATCGGGTGCTTTTCAAATTGTCGTTTTTAATTAATGTGCATACTAGTTTCGATCTACTCGTAATTGCGAATGATTAATTTTTGGGTTCGCAAAAAAGTTCTTTGAAAATGACACTTTAAAAGCAGCAATGAGTTTCACGCAAAGAATACATAAGGAGCAAAGGCGCCGCCAGGGTTGCGCTTCTTTTCGCCTTTGCGTGGAATTCCCTTTGCGCCTTTGTGTGAAATAGTACATAGTTATACTATCATCATTAATGTGAATGTAAATTTGGGGGTCTCAAAACTCCTGGAGCGATAATAAGCAGTTTCCAAAAGTGTCATTGGCAGTTATTAATTTTTGGGTTCGCAAAAAAGTTCTTTGAAAATGACACTTTAAAAGCAGCAATGAGTTTCACGCAAAGAATACATAAGGAGCAAAGGCGCCGCCAGGGTTGCTCTTCTTTTAGCCTTTGCGTGGAATTCCCTTTGCGCCTTTGCGTGAAATAGCACATAGTAATACTATCATCATTAATGTGAACCAATGAAAAGCTGCCATAGAAAGATACCGTACAAGTGAGTTCCGATAAACCGGAACTAAAATGACACAACCGGAGCTGCACAAAGTCGTTTCTGCCGGTAACCAAAAAAAAGCAAGAATTTAAAATGCACCCTTCAATCCATAACCATAAATCCTTCTGTTTAACATCATCTTAATATATCCGTTGGTCTAACCTATATTATAGGGCAAAAAGATTCAACATTATAAAAATGGCCAACATTTTCGTCCCTGTTCTTCGCAGTCATTTGATTATTTTTGCGAAAAAATTTACAAAACATGCAAAGAGATTCCCTGGTTTTTGACCTCATAAATAAAGAACTGGAGCGCCAGCGCCATGGAATAGAATTGATAGCTTCTGAAAATTTTACCAGCTTACAGGTAATCCAGGCCATGGGCAGTGTACTCACCAATAAATATGCTGAAGGCTACCCCGGAAGAAGGTACTACGGAGGTTGCGAAATTGTGGATGTTGTAGAACAACTTGCAATAGACCGGTTAAAACAAATTTTCAACTGCGAATATGCAAACGTTCAACCTCATAGTGGGGCACAAGCAAATGCAGCAGTAATGCTGGCAGTGTTACAACCGGGCGATGCTATCCTCGGGCTTGATTTAAGCATGGGAGGTCATCTTACACATGGTAGTGCTGTAAACTTTAGCGGCAAATTATATAAACCCAACTTTTATGGCGTAACCCACGAAGAAGGTTTGGTGGATTACGAAATGCTTGAGAAAACGGCAAGGGAAACAAAACCAAAAATGATTATTTGCGGCGCCAGTGCTTACAGCCGCGATTGGGACTATAAAAGAATACGAGCGGTTGCCGATGAAATTGATGCTTTTGTTTTGTGTGATATGGCACACCCGGCTGGTTTAATTGCCAAGGGATTATTAAACAGTCCTTTTGAGCATTGTCATTTTGTTACCTCTACCACCCATAAAACATTGCGTGGTCCCCGAGGAGGAATTATTTTGATGAAGCATGATTTTGAAAACCCGATGGGTCTAAAAGATACCAAAGGAAACATACGCCTGATGAGCAACCTGCTGGATATGGCCGTGTTTCCCGGAACACAGGGTGGTCCACTGGAACATGTGATTGCCGCCAAGGCTGTAGCATTTGGAGAAATACTTACCGACGAGTTTACCAGCTATGCCCAACAGGTACTTAGCAATGCGCAAGCCATTTCAAAAGCTTTTATCGAAAAAGGTTACAACATTATTAGCGGCGGAACTGATAACCACCTGGTTTTGATAGATCTTAGAAATAAAAATATTAGTGGAAAAAAAGCGGAGAATGTACTGGGAAAGGCTGAGATAACCTTAAACAAAAACATGGTGCCCTACGATGATAAAAGCGCTTTTGTAACAAGCGGTATAAGGGTAGGTGTACCTGCCATTACAACAAGAGGGTTTAAAGAAGAACACATGCAATTTGTGGTAAATGTAATAGACAATGCGCTGATGAATGCGGAGGATGAAAACACATTAAATACTATTCGCAAGACCGTTAATGAATTTATGCAGCAGTTTCCATTGTATCCTGAACTGTAAACATTTTTAATCAATCCTTGATTTTTAAAACAAGGCCTCAACTTTTTTTTATGTTACAACGAATACAAACCATTTATTTATTGCTGGCTTCTCTATGTGCGTTTTTAACCTTAAAGTTTCCTCTGTATAGTGGGGCTAACGCAACAGGTGCATTTGTAGAAGTTAATGGACAGTTCAATATTTTGTTGATGATTGTTACCGTAATTGTGGCAACACTTGCAGCAGTATGTGTCTTCTTATTTAAAAACAGGAAACTCCAGGTGAGGTTGGTATTAGCAGGGCTATTATTGCAAATAGGCTGTTTGGCTCTTTACTTCAGCCAAATAAAAAACTTTACCAGCGGCAACTTTGCTTTGGGTTCAGTGCTAAGTTTTGCTGTAATAATATTTTTTATACTGGCTATATCAGCCATCAACAAAGACCAGAAATTAGTGAAAAGCCTCGATCGTCTGAGATAAACCAGGGTTGTTTAATCTTTGTATCAAAACCATCTGATTGATGGTTTTTTTATGCAAAAAATTTAAATCTTTTGAGACTTCGGTTTGCTTTCGCGGGTAAGTACCCAAAAAGTGTAGGCTGAAGATAAAAGCATGGAGGAAAATAAAATTACTAACATGAACTAAGTTTTAAAATTGTTGAAATATTTCCTTGAAATGCTTTTTATGAATGTTGGATGATAATCTTTAAAACAGGCGCTTAAAAAATCATTCTAGATCTTAAATAACTATGCCATTTAAACGATAGTTATTTTCAATCGGCATAATGTACCTACAAGAGTATCCCAAAATGAAAAATGTTGCACCTATGGAAATATATCTCAAAAAAACACAGCAGCTATGAGCGGGAAAATTGATACGATAAAGAGTAAGCCAGAAAATTAGTGTAGACTTCCTATGAGTATAATGTGAATGACAAGCCAGGAAGCGAGAAAAAAGTAAAAAGCAAGGGTAAGCATGTTATGAATTTGCCTGAAGCGTTGTCTCTGGTTTTTTGCAGATGAGTCTGCAAAGTCAATTCCTGAAAACACAACAAAGTAATGGTTGAGGATATAACGT
Organism: Chitinophagales bacterium; assembly: GCA_038211085.1. GTDB lineage: Bacteria > Bacteroidota > Bacteroidia > Chitinophagales > Chitinophagaceae > Segetibacter. The sequence goes on from JBBQVY010000228.1 coordinate 3,938, forward strand.
GGTTGCATGCCTTTATAAATAATAAGGTGCAACAATTTTAGGCTCCCTGTGGCTATTGCAAGCCAGATGAAATATTTGTCTATAAAAAGAATGGCTTGATCAAACATAAAAATTTGCTTTAAGAGTTATTTTACAACATGTGCAATCGCCATTACTTCACCAGTTACACAAGTTTACAGTAATCCCTGGTGTTCGTATTTTTTAAATCTAATACATAAGAAATCAGTAACCGGTTAAATTACCATTACTTTTTTCCCAGGCTATCGTAGTATGTAAACGCTATAATGTTAGGTAATAATATAAGCCTACGTTAAACCTGAACTAAAAAAAGAAGGACCTTTTACAGTCCTTCTTAGGTATTCATTTAAGATAGTGCTTAGTTTAAAACAACCTGTTGTATAGTTGTATTGGCCTCGCTGCTAATTTTTAAGTTGTAAGTTCCTGATGCAATTTTCTTATTTAACTGCAGGGTTTCTGTTGCTGAGCCACCTATGTGGTTTAACTCTTTGCGGTAAACTTCCTGGCCAATTTGGTTAAGCAACCTTATGCTGTACTTACCCTTTGGCTGGTTAATCAGTTGCAAGCTGATGACGTTGTCTGTAACAGGGTTAGGATATACCGTGATGGCGCTGTTGCCTTTGCCCACTTTTACATTTACTACCTGGCTGTACTTAAACGTTCCACCTTTTTCTATAGCCTTTATGCGGTAGTAGTTGTTGCCGATGTTGGGCTGTTGGTCTACGTACTGGTAGTTGTCGGCACTCATGGTAGCCCTTGCTGTTTGCATACCGGCTTTGGTAAACGTTCTGCCATCAATTGATTTCTCAATCTCGTATTGCTTCATGTTCTGCTCGTTGCCCAGGTTCCATTCTACCTGTATGTCTTTACCTTTTTCAAAGGCTTTTACATTGCTGAAGTTGATCGGTAGAACCGTGATGTTTCTGAACACCACCCTGAAACGGTTGCTTACGTTGCTGGCTGTAGTGCTGCTAACAGTAAAAGGAACAATCGTCTGGTTAGTCAGTCTTATGTCTGTTTCGCTGTTCAGGAAGTTGTCTTGCAGGTAAGCCTGAAGACCTGGTGCATTGAAGCTGGCCGGGTTAAACTCGAAGGTGTACTCCTTTTGCTTCATGTGGGTCATGTTCAAAAAGATGGTATCGAACTGGTCTACTAACGGGCGGCCTTCTATTGACAAATACTTACCACCGCGGTTAATGGAAATGTCTTCATCAAAGTTGGTGATCTGCTCGGCATCGTTGGCATCAACATCTGCTGAGTAGTTGTTGTTGAAAAGGATGTTTACACCATCGGCTACTCTTTGCGCACCATCCAGGTTAAAGTATAAGCCGATGCTTAGTTGCTCCTGTGCGCCTGTGCGGAAGACATTTACATTGTTGGTGGTGGATTTGTGGGCTTCTTTGATCGTTAAAGCATGCGTTCCGCTTGCGGTTGACTTCACAAAGAAGGCCTGGCCGGATTGGATGTTCACCGTGCCCCTGCCTTCTGAAGGAGAAGTAACTCCTGCAGCAGTTACCGTAACATAGCCACCCCGAAGACCTACCTGGGGATCTAAATAGGTATAACTATTGACTAAAGATGAATTGGATGGATCGCTGGAAATGGTGCTCCAATTAATAGATGATGCATAAGGATTGGTAACCAAAGTAAAATTAGGCGAAGCTTGTAACCCGTAAACAACATCACCACTAATTAAGGTTCCTGTGGCTCGCAGGGTAGTGTTGCCTGAGGTAGCCCCAGCCTGAATATTAGTAAATGTTCTGTCACCTCTTAAAAATATAAGATAACCCATTTTTGCATCCAGTACTGTTGCATTGGTATTGGCTATAGGCAAGTAAGTATCAGGTGTACCGTATTGGTATTTATACAACGAAGTTCCACCTGTTTGTGTCGCATCAAAACCATTGTCACCAGTAGTGCTACCCGTAATGTGCGTACCATAGGTTGGTAATGGATTAACATTGTTAGCAAGATCAGTATTGTTTGCCCCTTCCTGCCAGTTGTCACGGATAAAAGATTTAGTAGAGGTTGCTGTATTTACGGAAGGACCTAATAACCGGAACGCTCTCCTACCCAAAGCAAGAATGTAACGCTCAACCGTAACGTTAGTGGAACCCTTTAATATGCCGCTTATATTGCCTATAGAACCTGTACCCGTTGCATCGGATTTTATGGTGACGGACTGGCTATTGAAATTAGCTATACCATTTATAGTAAATACAGTATTTGGGTCTATGGTAATTAATGAGGTAGGTTCTGAATAAAAAGACTTGCCGGCTGCTATTGTAAAATTTTGATTAACATGGAAACTGTGGCCTGGTTGAATAGTAATGTTATTGTTAGCCGGTGGAACCGGGGCATTGATGTAATTAGTGCCATTATAATACAACCAATTGGTAGCTGAACTTACATTAACAGGTCCATTGCTTATGTATTCCTGGCTGTATCTATACACCACCTTAAAACGATTGGTTGCTGAGCTTGATGCATTACTGGTAACAGAAAAAATGATGTTGGTTTCATTTGTAAGACTGATCGCTATTTCCTGATTCGAAAAATTGTCTTGCAAATAGGCCTGAAAACCCGGCGAATTAAAATTTGTTGGATTAAACCGTAATTGATAATCCTTTTGTTTCATGTTAGCTATCGTAAGAAATATGGTATCCCGATCATCTATCAATGGCCGCCCTTCAATTGATAACAATTTACCGTTTCTACTTATGGCCAGGTCTTCATCAAAATTGGTAATCTGTTCCGCATCATTTCCATCTATACCAGCCGAGTAATCATTATTGTAAATGACCGTAACTCCATCAGCTATTCTATCAGCTCCATTCAAAGTAAAATATAGCCCAATACTCATTTGTTCCTGATTACCTGATCTATGTGCTGTAATTTTTTTTACAGAGGAATTATGGTGGCCCTGCGCCTTACTTACCTGGCAAATCATTAATGATATCAGTAATAAAAAAACTGGTATTGGCGTATAATTATGTTTGATCATCATATAGTATTGAAGGAATTACTTTGAAATTAATTAATACTTATAACATATCTGCCATAAAAAAGACCTTCCTGGTGGGGAAAGTCTTTTAAGTAGAACTTTTGTTTAGCCCTTTGATTTTGTGATAAACCCTGGCTTTATTTATCTATTCCTTCTTTAGCTTCTTTAGCTTTCTTTCGTTCGTCTCTTACTTTCTTTATCCCATAGCCCACACCTGCGGCTATTAAAAGCGATACCCCACCATCTATTGGGGTATCAAGGGTATCTTCTGGTAACACCGCCTGGGCAAGGCTTATTAATGGTAACAGGGATGCAAATAATATTGTAAGTATGCCGTATAGTACTGTTGATGATCTTTTCATTTTGGGGGTTGTTTTATTAATTTTTGATCAATTGTTGGGTGATGTTTTTGTCGCCGCCTTTTACCTGCATTTGGTAGGTGCCTGCCGCTAATTTGCCGTCTATGCTTACACTTTGCGTAGCCGAACCACCACCATGTACAATCATTTTGCTATACACCTGCTGACCCGTTTTGTTGGTTAGTGTTAACTGGTATTTGCCTTTTTCTATGTTGCTAAACTGCAGGCTAATTACATTGCCCACAACAGGGTTGGGGTAAATGCTGATGGTACTACTGCCCTTGCCTATTTTTACATTTACTATCTGGCTATACTTAAACGATCCTCCTTTTTCTATGGCTCTTATACGGTAGTAGTTGTTGCCATTGTAGGGCTGCTGGTCTAACCACTGGTAGTTGTCTGTACTGCTTATGGTTCTTGCAGC
>JBBQVY010000229.1:0-7682 GCA_038211085.1 Chitinophagales bacterium
ATATTACTCCATGATAATGTATCCTCCTGCAATTGCTGAACCAGGTGAGGATGCTGTTTGAGTAAATCCCGGGCTGGTTGGTACTCACTATGATATAGAGAAAGTGCTGCGGCCTGCTGCTCTTTTTCGTTATCACTCTTAAACAATCTTTGAAAATGGGGCAGCGATGCATCAGTAATAAATTTGCTCACCATTCGCCACAACTGCGGGTTCACCTGCCGGTGTGCGGCCCATCTTTCATTGGCGTAATCCAACAGGGTAAGCGCCAATTCCGGGTTACTTCTTTCATCAATACCAACAATACTATTGATGTCTTTCTCTGTAAAAAATGCTTTCAAAACCAACTGGTTCCAGGCCTTTTCGTCCAGGTATTTTGAAGGGTAAGGGTTATGGTACATGATGGCTTCTAAAACAGTTCCAATATTACTGCGTATTCCCTCGGCACAACGCTGCTGCCACAAATTTGGATAAGCAAAAAAGTATAAAGATGAGTACAAGGCTGTTTGCTCATTCATATCTGCGTTTCTAAATAACGCGTCAATCTTTTTAATATAATCGTCCTGGTTTGTAGAGGGTATTTGCAACAATAACCATAACCTGCAAAGCCGGTCTGTCGACCATCCTTTAAGAGAAAATCCAGGTACTAATGATGTAAGCTGCTGTTGCTCTGCATCCGAAATTTTTACAATGTTGTGCCCGGTTTTGCGGGGGATGTATACAAAGGCAAGATTGAGTTTTGCAGCATTTTCTTCCTGCTTAACAAGGGTGGCTTGTTGATTAAGCCATTGCATGTTATCAGCAGAGATGTTCTTTTCAATGATGGCAGCAACCAGTCGCTCAAATTCGGGTATCACAAATAAAAAATATGAGGGTTTAAAAAAAATTACAGCATAAAATAATTCAACATCAAAGCGCCACTAATGATGAGCAATCCAAAAAATTCCCTGGTCTTTTCAATGTAGGGCTTGGTAGCCTGCATACTTTCAACAATGCTGGGCTTGTTATATTTAACCACCCAATCTTTTACACCATCTTTCTCAAAAAAAAGTTTGATAGCATACACCAGGTAAAATATAGTTGCGATTATATACACCATAGGATAAAACATATGAAAGGCAGCCAACCCGCAACAAATGGAAGCAACCAGGTAAATGGGAACCCACAGCCAGGAGTCTCCATCGTTAAGATTTACATAAGCAAACCCTGCAAAAGCAAGACAGAAAAACCCATTTAAAATGGACAGGATCATAGTTTGTAATTTTTTAAAAAGCAAGCAAAATGAGGCAGGTAAAAATAATCAATCGTATCAAACAAACAGTTTCCGTTTACAGGATACAAATCATATTATTAGTAGGTAAAATTCCTTATTAACTTATTTCGGTAACTCGTAGGTTCAGGCTTTCAAGCAGTTATGGCATGATTATTTATTTGCTACACTTATTTAACCAACTAAACGATCATTATGGTAATTATTAGTAAGCCCTTCAACAGAATCAAGTTAGTTATAATGAGCCTGTTTGTTTCAGTCATCACTTTTGCCCAAGACAAAAAAGTGGATGTAAATATTAGTACTGACGGAGGTGGAAATGGATTTTTTGCTTCGCCATGGGTTTGGGTAGTAGGTGGAGCCGTATTTATTTTATTGTTGGTGGCTTTATTGAGAGGCGGAAGAAAGGATGCTTAATTGACGTTCCAAATATTTTATTGAAATAGAAATAAAAGAGGTTGCTTAATGGCAACCTCTTTTATTATTGACTTTGTTTTGAAAATTCCTTCAGCATCGTTCTTTCTTTTTTTGTCAGGCTATCCATTCCTCTCTTGTGTATTTTCTCCAGTATGTCATCTATCTCATGTTCCCTGGTTTTTCTTTTTAAATTGTACCTGTCTTCTACATTCAATTGCCTGTTTCGTTTATAAAACAAATTGTCGATTAATAACAACGATGGTTGATTGATGATAAGAATAATAAAGGCCATTGCAGGTAAAGAAATAATTAATATGGTTGGATAATTGGAGGCTATCGCAGCAGGGTACATAATTAAACCTACAGCCATGCCAACAAGTGCACCCCCCAAATGTGCATCGTGGCCGATATTATCTTTTTTTGAACGAATGCCGTAAATCGAATACAGGATATATAACAAACCAAATAACCAGGCCGGGATTGAAATTGGTAGAAAAAAAAGTCCAATCTTCATGCCTGGAGTAAGTGCAATAGTGGTAAAAATTACACCTGCAATAGCACCCGATGCACCAACAGAACTATAGCCTCCATCCTCTTTGTGCAACAATAAGGTTAGCAGGTTGCCACCAACTAAACCGGCAAAATATATGATGAGAAAGTTTATACCTCCAATTGCACTTTCGAGACCCATGCTAAAAAAATAAAAGGCAAGCATGTTGAAAATGAGGTGCATCCAGTTTACATGAAGAAAGCCTGCTGTTACAATACGCTTGTAATCTTTATACAGTAAAATATTGTCTACCTTAAAAGAGTACTTATCGTAAAACAAATGGTTTTTAAAACCCTGGTAAGACGCAATGAAGTTTGCAACTATAATAAACAGGCTGATGATACCACTACTCTGCATGCCAAAAAATTTAAAGTAGGCCTAAGTTATAAATTTTTGTTGCAAGGATTTGTGAAGTATTCGAACTACCCTGAGTTTATTTTACAGTCCTCGGGTAGGGTGATGGCTGAGTCTGAGATTTTTTTGTTAATCAAATGGATGTTGAATAAAAGAACCTAAAAAGCTGGATACAGCTTTATACCATTAAATTCTTAATTGCATTATGGTATTTTTCAAAGCCAAAAGCAGCAACAGCTTCCTGCATCATTCCTGCAATATTTTCTGTACAAAGGTTGCCAATGCTTCCTTCATGTGTATGAGTAATGTTGGTTGAATAAGTAAATTTTCCTTCTTCTATTTCTCCACCCACTTTTTTATAGGCATCTCTAAAAGGAACATCCTGCAGCACCAGTTTGTTTACTTCTTCCACGCTAAACAAGTATTGATATTGAACGTTGTTTAAAAGGTCTGCTTTTACACGCATGTTGCTAAGCATCAGGTGCATCATATCAATACAACTGTTAAGGGTAACAAAGGCAGGAAACAGGTATTCCTTTAGCAATTGAAAATCGCGGTGATAACCGGAAGGCATGTTCGTAGTTAGCAAGATTATATCGTTGGGCAGTGCCTGCAACTGGTTGCATTTGGCACGGATCAGTTCAAAAACATCGGGGTTTTTTTTGTGTGGCATAATGGATGAGCCGGTGGTCAACTCATCGGGAAAAGAAATGAAACCAAAGTTCTGGTTCATGTATAAACAGCAGTCCATGCTTAGTTTGTTAAGCGTGGCTGCAACATTACTTAAGCCCTGCGCTACTATACGTTCGCTTTTACCACGACTCATTTGGGCGTACACTACGTTATAATTCAAGTCATCAAAACCAAGCAACTGCGTGGTCATGGTACGGTTTAGCGGAAAGGAAGAGCCATAGCCGGCAGCAGATCCAAGTGGGTTTTTATTGACCACTTTATAGGCAGATTGCAGGGTAATAACATCATCTACCAAGCTCTCAGCATAGGCACCCAGCCAAAGTCCAAAAGATGATGGCATTGCTAACTGGAGGTGTGTGTAACCCGGCAGCAAATCGTTTTTAAATGCTTCACTTTTTTGCTGTAACAATTCAAATAGGTGTTGTGTATTCTGTACCAGATGCTCAATGGCACTGCGTAAAAAAAGTTTTAGGTCAACCAAAACCTGGTCGTTACGGCTGCGGCCACTATGTATTTTTTTACCAACCTCACCCAAAGTATTGGTAAGCATTAATTCAACTTGCGAGTGTATATCTTCTACGCCATCTTCAAGTTTAAAATCACCTGTTTCGATGGTCTTGTAAATATTTTTTAATTCGGTGGTAAGAATAGCAAGTTCATCAGCCGTAAGCAAACCAATACTTTGCAACATGGTTATGTGGGCCAAAGAGCCCTGTACATCATAAGGTGCCAGGTACATATCCATTTCGCGGTCGTTACCCACGGTAAATGTTTCTACTGCCTGTGATACGTTGGTGTTCTTTTGCCAGAGTTTCATGTTGAGATACTATTTAAAACCTTGCTTTAAATGAATTGGCGGTGAAGATAAATAAATGGTTTAAAAGGGTAGACGAAGGAGATCTGTTAGCTAAAACCACAAAAAGAAGATACAGCCATTGCATTTACAGTTTGTAAAATAGCAGTGAAAGTAACGGAGTCGTACAGGTTGACAAGGAAGTGGCTACACTTTCAAAAAAATCTTTCGCTTATATAAAAAATAACACAACCTCCACTCCAATGTAAATATGCAGAGGGAGGTTATAATACCCGAAATCAGAACAGGTGTTCCCGCCTTTAACATCAACCCATTTGTAACAGCAGCCACATAGCCATTAAACCATCGTGCACCTACAATTTCAAAAAACAAGTAGATAAATAGAGAGTTCATACCCAGCACTAAAAAGAACAGCAGGTGTTTTTTATGATCGCGTACATCAATCCACCAATAACAAAACGCAAGGCTTAACAAGCACCAACCTAAGGAGGCCAGCGTAAAAGATGTGGTAGCAATTCTTTTAATGATGGGCGTAATACTTGCAAAATCAAGAACATATCCTGCAACAAGTACGACCGCCGCCCACAAAAGCATTGATCGTATTTTATTTTTTTGCTCACTTAATAAAAGCTTTCCAACCAGCGAACCTGCTATGGTATGCACTGCTGTTGGCAGGCAATTAATGGCTACCCATCCTCCTTTATTAATCTTGTTCATTAATACAAGATCCATGTAATTACCAAAATTATGCTGGTCAGTAAAGGGCTGATTAAACCCTGTTATATTGGTAACGCGGTATAATATTTCAGTAAGAATAAGCAGCAAAAAACAAATAGCAACTTGTTGTATAGCCGGCAACCTGAATAGTAAGAAAGCTACCAGTAGCGTAAAAGATAGTTGGGTAAGCACATCCCATAGTTCAAACGACAAACCCTTAGGGCGAACTGCATAATCGAGTACCCCGAAAAAGAAAAGCCAGGCAGAACGCCTCAATATTTTTTTAAAAGAAGCCCACCAGGTTACCCCATATTGTAGCTGCCGGGTAAGCGAATAGGCCATTGCTGTGCCTGCCATAAACATAAAGCCGGGTTGTATCAAATCCCAAAAGTGAAGCCCGTTCCAGGGGTGGTGAAATAATTGTTGTATCAGTCCATTTACAAAAGTGTCATGTGTAGCCTCATCCAGGTGTTCATAAAGTCCTGTACTTTCCAGTGTTAATAGAACCATTATAAAGCCCCGCATAAAGTCAAGAGATAATAATCGCCGGTTATCTGTCGTAGTGGTATTGTTGCTAAGTATGGCCATGCTTGTTAATGCTTTTTAGAAAGGTTATTTTGGTAAGTAATGGATGATTCTTTGTAAAATAGGCATAACAAATACATGTGACAAAATTTACAGTGCTTAAACAACGGAACAATATTGCATAACAAGGTTATCGTAACGTTTAAAATGCATTTTGTGAATGAGTTTAAAATTGCTTGTTCCTGTTGTAACTAAAATATACTGCTCTTCTTAAGAGGCGGAAAAATATTTTTCAAAAAATGCTGATTTGTATGATGACTTTTTAGTGCTGCATACGATGTAGCTATATAAAAACTACATACATGAGACTGCTGTACACCTTCCTTCTCGTTTTTGCCACCCTGGTTCTGTCTGCCCAAACTGAAACAGAATCCAATAACAGCTTTGAAACGGCCAATGCCATTAACATCAATACAGCTTTAAGCGGCAGCGTAAATGACCTGACTTCGGGCGGAATTAAAATAGACGAATTTGATTACTACAGAGCTGTGTTTACTACCGATGGAACTGTAAGGATTAATATTTCGGGTACCAATACACACACATCAAACGGCTATCTATACTTGTACGTGTACGACAGCCGAAAAGGTTCGGGGCAACTTTTGACAAAATATGTGGGTAATACTTCGTCAGTATTAAGCAATGCCGGTATAAGCGACCAAATTGACCTGCAGGGACGTGCGGCTGATACCCTTTACTTCAGGTTGCAGACTTCGGGAAAATTTAATTACACCATTAGCTATTCAATTATCGAAACAAGTACAAACGATGTTGAATCCAATGACAATTTTGACCAGTCATTACCAATAAATTTCAACGAAACCCAACAAGGCCACATAGGTTATAGAAAAAACGGAACCGAAGATGCCAGTGACTATTATGTTGGGGTAATGCCCACAGATGGCACACTTAGAATTATAGTGGAAGGCCAAAATAAAAATGGCGGAAATGGATATATGTATATGTACGTTTACGACACCAGGAAAGGTAGCGGGACCATCTTTCAAAAATATATTGCCAACAGTAGCAGTATAAAGGCAGATTCTACAATCTACGATACCATCTTCATTCAGGGCCGGGCAGCCGACACGGTTTATTTCAGAATGATATCGTCGGGGGCCTTCAGATATACGCTTAAATACGACATGGTGGATACTTCGCCAAACGATGCAGAAACAAATGATATTTTTTCGCAGGCCCTTGGTATAAACCGGCTGGAGGAAAAGGTTGGCCATATTGGATATATGAAGAAAGGAAGCGAAGATCCATCTGACTATTATAGAACAGTATTGCCTTACGATGGTACCCTAAAAATAATTGTAAGCGGGCAAAACCGCAATGGCGGTAATGGCTACATGTATATGTATATGTACGATCGCAGACAACTCAGTGGCACAATCGGCCAAAAATATATTGCCAACAGCTCATCTATAAAGAAAGACTCTACCATTTACGATACAATTTATATTCATGGCCGGGCCGCCGATACGGTATATTTCAGAATGACTTCCAGTGGGGCATTTACCTACTCGTTAAAGTACGATGTGGTAGATACCACTTTGAACGATATTGAGCCTAACGATAATTTTGATACGCCATTGGCTATAGAACAGCTTGAGGTAAAAAAAGGTCATATTGGCTTTGTAAAAAATGGCGTTGAAGATGCAAGTGATTATTACAAAACGGTAATACCTGTCGATGGCACGCTTAAAATTTATTTAAAAGGTACTAACCAAAACGGATCCAACGGATACATGTACCTATATGGATATGATCGCCGGAAGGGCAGTGGGCAGGTATTTGCCACATACGTCTCCGGCAGTTCATCCATTAAAGCCGGTTCTACCATAAACGATACTTTAACTATATATGGTGTACTGGCCGATACATTTTATTTCAGGGTTACCTCCAGTGGTGCGTTTAGTTACCAGCTTAGTTACAACACCACCGTTAACAGCGCTTTCGACACTGAACCAAATAACACGTTTGACCAGGCTGCAGAAGTAAGACAGGGCATTGTGCAAAATGGGCAGATAGGTTATACACTTGGTGGCATAGTGGATGCCAACGACTATTTCAAAACCGTTTTTCCTACTGACGGAACACTTAAAATAATGGTTCAGGCACAAAACAGGTGGAGTGGTAACGGATTTGTTTATATGTCAGTGTACGACCGGCTCAAAGCCAGCGGCACCGTTTTTCAGAAATACATTGCAAACAGTTCGTCAATAAAGAAAGATTCAATTATTTACGATACTATCTATATCCAGGGAAGGGCGGCAGAT
>JBBQVY010000230.1:0-7612 GCA_038211085.1 Chitinophagales bacterium
AAAGGACGGCAAAATGCTTCCTTCAATTCCCGTTGTAAATGGAACAGGTCTTGTTACCGGCTTTTATAAAAACGGGGTTAAAAGCATTGAACTCAACTTTGAGGGTAGCGAAGTAAATGGTGTTCGAAAATTATACTTTACCACTGGAAAAATTGCGGTAGATGGTGCCCGCTCTTATGGCTACGATCATGGCAGCAGAAAAGTTTATCTTCCGGATGGCACATTAAATAGCGAAGAAAACTTTTATTATGATAATCTTCATGGGGCAGTTAAAAAATACCATGCAAATGGTAAATTATCTGTTGACGAAAATTATTACAATGGTTCGCGACATGGCATTAATAAGTATTATGACAGCACAGGTAAACTAACTGAAACCAGAACTTATTTCTATGGCAGTCTCCAAAAAGTTGCAAAGGCGTAATTGAAACAGTGTATAGTTTTCTAAAAAGTAACGGTGTATTTAAAAAAGGAACTGCTTTTAAATAGCGTATTATGAGTTGTATGAAAAAGGGTGTACTGTTATTTGTGATTTGTATAAACTGTATTTGCCTGCAGGCACAATCTGTTGAAGATGTACAAAAGATATTTCCGGATGATCATGCAGTTATTTTAAATAATAACCGAAATCTTAAACTTTATTTTAAAGATAAAGTTCCTGTTGCTGAAACCATGGAGCAAACACACATACTGGTTTTAAATGATAAGGCCAATGGCATTTATAACAAGTACAAAGTATTTCATGGCTCCTTTGATGAATTAAGAAGCCTGGAAGCCTATACGAATGTGCCCGAAGGAAACAAGTATAAAAAATTAAAGGTTACGGAAATCAAAACACAAAATGCTACCAGCAGGGGCGTATTTTATGATGACTCAAAGGAGTCTGTTTTTGATTTTCCATCTTTATTTAAAGGTGCTATTGCAACCGAAATGCACACCGAATTTCACAAGGACCCGCACCTGCTTTCTCCGTTTTATTTTACCAGCTACATGCCTGTAGTACAATCAAAGTTTACAGTAAGTTTTCCTTCGGATATGCAGGTTAAGTATATAATAAAAAACAACATCAATAACGCCATTCAGGTAACAGAAAAAAAGAGTGGAAGGCAAACAGTGTACGAGTTTACAGCCACCAATCAAAAGTCACGTCAGCGATATGGCGACGGTCCGTCGGCACCTTATTATGAGCCTCATGTTATTATCCATCTTGCTTCTTACAAAAACGACCACAACGAGCAGGTGGGCTATTTGGGTAATGTTGATGACCTGTACAAATGGAACCAGGGTTTTTTAAACGAGATCAACACCCAGGCCTCACCACTATTAAAGCATCTTGCAGACAGCCTGACCACAGGATTATCAACGGACAAACAAAAAACAAAACAGGTTTATAACTGGGTTCAAAATAATATTAAGTATATCGCCTTCGAAGATGGCCTTGAAGGTTTTGTACCAAGACAGGCTGCAGACGTTTGTACCAAACGTTATGGCGATTGTAAAGACATGGCAAGCCTTATTACAGCACTTTTAAAACTAGCAGGACTGAATGCATATTTTACCTGGATTGGTACCCGGGATATACCCTACGATTATACAGAAGTTCCCTTGCCTATAACAGATAACCACATGATTAGTACCATGTCTCTCGATCGCAATAATTTAACTATTATAGACACAGGCCGCCGTAAGGTGGCAGTATCCAACGATTTTAAATTTGAAACAAAAAATTATACGCAATTGATGGTGCCTGCTGGCTACGAAGTAAGTTATATGCCTGCTAACTATCATTATAAGAATGCTTTTTTTGATTACGATGTAAAGTATCTGCAAACCAGCGGACATGTTACGGCTGTCCAGGAGTTTAAATCAAACGTAATGCTATTGGAGCCAAAAGACTTTAACCAATGGAACGAAACGGTGAAAGAATTAAATATTCAACAAAAGAACCAGGTAGTCTTAAAAAGAAAATAGCCCTCACTTTATACCAACAAAACATAATGAGATCATTCAAAATTTTACTGGGCCTGCTTGTAATTTCAATAGCTGCTCAAACCCAGGTTTTTAATTATTCTCTCGAAAACACGTGGCATGAAGTGCCTCAGAAACACACAGTGTTACCTCAATTTGATTCGGCTGCAGCAGTAGGCATTTTAGATGAACGTAATATTGAATACATAGTTGAAGGAAAGGATATAGCTATGTATCATTCTTTTCATCAAATTGTAAAAATTAATACGGATGCCGGTATTGAAATGTTTAATAAAATTTATATACCCCTGGCTTTAAATGTTTTGCTGACCAATGTAAAAGCAAGAGCTGTTTTAAGTAATGGAAAGATCATTACAGTGCCTGCCGATAAGTTTAAGGAGATTACTGAGAATGGTAACAAATATCAATTATTTGCTATGGAAGGTCTTGAAAAAGGAGCCGAGGTTGAATACACTTATACCCTAAAAAAGAATACTACTTTCTTTGGTATGGAAGTGTTTCAAACATCGAGCATACCAAAACAAAAAGTGGTTTTTACACTTTCAGTACCATCGCACCTAAAATTTGATGCAAAGGGTTATAACGGTTTTAAGATGAGTGCTGATAGCCTTATTGGCGACAAACGAATTACGGTAGGTTATGATGAAAATGTACCCGCCCTTGAAGATGAAAAATATGCAGTAAAAAGTCCTTATGCAAAACGCGTAGAGTATAAATTGAGCTATAATCTTAGCAGCAATCCTAAAGTTAGAATGTATACCTGGAAGGATTTTGCAAAACGTGCTTATACAAATTATACAACAGTTTCTCCAAAAGATGTAAAGCCATTAAATTCTTTTCTTACAAAGTTGAAGTTAGATGATGCAGCAAGCGAATTAAAGAAAATCATCCAGGTTGAAAATTTTATAAAGACTTCCATAAATGTTGATAAGGCACTGATTGGAGAAGAGGTGTCTTCTATAGAGTATGCGTATAAAAATCGTAGTACTGACATGTTTGGAAACATCAGGTTATACGCTGCATTGTTTGAAAAGGCGGGGATAAATTTCCAGATAGTTTTTGCTGGAAGGCGTGATGAGTATCCATTGGATGAAGAACTGGAAAATTGGAACCGTATCGATGAAACAATTTTCTTTTTTCCAAACACGGTTAAATATTTGTCTCCTTCAAATATTGAATTACGGTATCCATACATTCCGCCATATTGGGCGGGTACTAAAGGATTGTTTTTAAAAGGCACCACAATTGGTGAATTTAAAACCGCCATAGGTTCGTTTAATGAAGTTGAAATGGAGCCATTTGACCAGCAATCGCATAACATGGAAGTCAGCATCAAATTCAACGATGCATTGGATACTTTGATCATACATAGCAAACAGATGTTGACAGGGTATGGTGCAGCAGATATCAGGCCCATTTATGCTTTTCTGCCAAAAGACAAACAGGACCAGGCAAACATTGAAATTATAAAGTCAGTAGCCGGTTCTACTGACATAAAAAATATCAAAGTAGAAAACGAAGAGCTTATCCATTTTGCCGACAATAAACCATACTCTATTGCGGCCGATATAAAAAGTAGTGAACTTATTGAAACAGCGGGTAATAAAGTGTTACTCAAAATTGGAGAAATTATAGGCCCACAGGTAGAAATGTACCAGGTAAAACCAAGGCCATTGCCAATAGAACTACCTTATCCACATGTGCTCAACCGTATTATCACACTCGAGATTCCTAAAGGCTATAGAATAAAGAATTTAACCGATCTGAATATTTCAATTGAACATAAAGATGATAACCAAATGACGATGGGTTTTGTTAGTGGGTACCAGCAATCGGGAGATGTGGTCAATATAAATATTTATGAGACCTATAAAAAAATGTATTACCCCATCAGCCAGTTCGAAGATTTTAAAAAGGTGATAAATGCCTCGGCCGATTTTAATAAGGTTGTGTTGGTACTGGAGAAGATATAAGTTTTAGTCATTTGAATTAAGGGCTTTGAGAGGCGTCCTAATTCAATTTGTCTATCAGAAACAATTGTACGCTGCTCCTACATTTTAGCCGGTTATCCTTAGATTAAGGAATCTGGTATAAATTGTACGATTTTACATGCGGTAGTTGTATTACTACCAAATCAATCAATCACTACGGGCAATGGAAATCTTTATTGTATATGATAAAAAGCTGGTCATCCAGGCACTCAGGTTTCACTTTATTAAAAGGCCTGAGATCCGCATTATGATGATACTGGTAAATGTGTTTGCCCTTTTCTCGGCAGCCTTATTTTACTTTAAAAAAGTATCGCCCATTGCTTTCTTAATCAGTTCGTTTCTTTGGGTAGCATTAATGATTTCGTTCTGGTTTATACTTCCTTACACAGTTTATAACAAGGCGGCAACTTTTAAAGCCACTTTTAAAATGAAGTTTAGAGAGAGCGGAGTGTTACTGGAGAGTGACCGTGGGTTTACTGAGTGGCCCTGGAAAAAATTTAGCACCTGGTTTGAAACACCACATTTCATTCATTTGTATTTCGATAGCAAATCTTTTTTTCTGGTCCCTAAAGCTGCCTTTGCTACAGAAGAAAGTTTACGCAACCTGAGAATATTACTAAAGCGTAACATATCTCAATAATTACAAAGCCTTCTCCATAACATAATGGGGTATGGTTACTTCAAAAAATTCCTGCCCGGCCACTTTGTAATCGAGTTTTTCGTAAAAGCCCGCAGCCGTTTTACGAGCATGCATAATAATTTTGCTATTACCCCTGTCGCGGGCAATGTTTTCGGCAAATTGCATTAAAGCCCTGCCAATCCCTTTGCCTTGCAAACCTGTTTTTACTGCCATCTGCCTAAGCCTAACCGTATCGGGCTTAACCTTGGTAAGCATACAGCATCCCAACATCATCTCGTCTTCAAATGCCCCTATCAATATATCCTCAGTTTCTTTTGCCAATTCTTCATCAGTAAAAATTAATCCGAGAGGTTTGCGCAAAATTTGAATGCGCATGTCAACCATTTGCAGGTACTCCTTTGAGCCGTGATCAATTAGTTTTAGTGGCATAGTTTACATTAGGTAGTCATAAAGATAAGATTTGCTAAAAAAATTTGAGGCATTTATTAATAGTTCCACCTGGAAAATTTGGCCTATTCCATATTTGTTAATATGATGATGGATATAGCAAAGCAATTGTATACTCTTTAAAAGATATTGCCCCTTGAAAAATGTGGGCAAATGCTATGAAAGACAGCAAGGTAGGTGCGATTTATTTAAGATTCGACCCTGCAAACTAAGAAAGAAATTAAGTTGCTTTTGCTTCAGGTTCTATATCAGAAGGAGTAAGGTTATCTTCTGTAATACCTATGGCAATACTTCTTATATTTTCAGGCAGCAGGAACGACCGGTTTATCATTTATAAATTTAAAAACACGACGAAACCGAATAATAGCCATATTTTGAGCGCCAAAGGCATAGAAATAAAAATCATCTATTTCGTTGCTTATTTACCAAAAATTATATTTTTGCAACCGTAACTAAACTTTATAACAATGTCAGACATCGCAACAAGAGTTAAAAAAATAATTGTTGACAAGCTAGGAGTAGACGAAGCAGAGGTAACTAATGAAGCTTCTTTTACCAATGACCTCGGCGCAGATTCTTTAGATACCGTGGAGCTAATCATGGAATTCGAAAAGGAATTTAATATTTCTATCCCTGACGAGCAGGCAGAAACTATTACTACAGTAGGACAGGCTGTTTCCTACCTGGAAGAGCATGCTAAATAATTGACAAAACATTTTTTGGCAATAATTTTAATCCGCCTTACAAAAGCGTTTAAGCTTATGTAGGCGGATTTTATCCCTTAAAACATTTCAGGCAAGCCGTATGCAATTTAAACGAGTTGTTGTAACTGGTATTGGTGCATTAACCCCTTTAGGTAACAATCTTGAAGACTATTGGAATGGGTTGATAAATGGAGTTTCCGGGGCCACCATGATTACCCAATTTGATGCAACAAAGTTTAAAACCAGGTTTGCCTGCGAGTTAAAAGGTTTTGAGGCTACAGATTATCTCGACAAAAAAGAAGCCCGAAAAATTGACCGTTTTACCCAAACAGCTTTGGTCGCCAGCGACCAGGCAGTTAAAGATGCCGGTCTTACAAGTACAGATGTAGACCCCGACAGGGTAGGTGTTATTTTCGGTAGCGGTATAGGAGGTCTGATTACTTTTCAGCATGAGGTTATGGAATTTGCCAAAGGCGATGGTACACCTCGCTTCAATCCCTTCTTCATTCCTAAAATGATCCTTGATATTGCGGCAGGCCAAATCTCCATGCGCCATGGTTTTAGAGGTCCCAATTTTGCCGTTGTCAGTGCTTGTGCTTCTTCTACCAATGCAATTATTGATGCCTTCAATTATATCCGTCTGGGTAAAGCCGATATTATTTTATCGGGGGGTAGCGAAAGTGTTATTAGCGAAGCAGGGGTAGGTGGCTTTAATGCAATGAAGGCTCTTAGCGAACGCAACGATGAGTTTGCGACTGCCAGCCGCCCTTACGATAAAACCCGTGATGGGTTTGTTATGGGTGAGGGTGCAGGTGTTTTAATACTGGAAGACCTGGATCATGCTTTGGCACGGGGCGCAAAAATTTATTGTGAAATTGCAGGCGGTGGTGCAACTGCAGATGCCTATCATATAACTGCACCACACCCTGACGGTTTGGGCGCAAAAAATGTAATGCTGGCCGCCTTAAACGATGCAGGTCTTAAACCGGAAGACATCGACTACATTAATACCCATGGAACTTCTACCCCTCTGGGCGATGGCGCCGAATTGAAAGCCATATTGCACGTATTTGGAGAGCATGCTTATAACTTAAACATCAGTTCAACAAAGAGCATGACTGGTCACTGCCTGGGTGCTGCAGGTGTAATTGAAGCTATGGCCTGCATTCAGGCCGTTGTGCACGATATTGTTCCTCCTACCATCAACCACTTTCACGACGATCCTGAACTGGATAGTAAACTCAATTTTACTTTCAACAAGTCTCAGAAACGCACTGTTAACGCAGCTTTGAACAATACGTTCGGCTTTGGCGGGCATAATGCAGCCATGATTGTAAAAAAATATTTACCTTAACGTGGTGCAAATTTTTGGTAAACTCTTTGGTAAAAAGCCTGCAAAACAATCTTTCGAAAAGCAATTACAAAATGTACTTGGTTTAAAACCAGGTAATCTTTCACTATACATCACTGCATTAAGTCATCGTTCGGTTAAAGAAGGCGCCGACGAAAACAATGAACGCCTGGAGTACCTGGGCGATGCCATTTTAAGCTCTATTGTTGCTGATTATCTATTTAAAAAATACCCCTACAAAGGCGAAGGTTTTTTAACTGAAATGCGCAGCAAAATGGTCAACCGTTCGCAGTTAAATGACCTTGCTATAAAAATGGGTCTTAAAAAAATTACACTCTACAACAAGTTTGACGGATCGCTAAAAGGCAGCCAGATTTTCGGCAATACACTTGAGGCGTTGGTTGGTGCAGTGTACCTGGATAAGGGTTACAGAAAGACGCACAGGTGGGTATTGCAGCACATGATTATTCCGCATTTGTATGTAGATGAT
>JBBQVY010000231.1:0-7606 GCA_038211085.1 Chitinophagales bacterium
TGCCAGATGTAAGTGTGTTTAAAGGCGATTACCATGATACCGTTCAAAAGTATATGGACATATTTAAGACCATTGGGGGGTCAGCATTTTTAGTTGCGGATATGGCCGAAGTTAAAGCCCTGATCAGTGAACAGTTTGATGGCACCCAACGCATAGTGACCACCCTACCTGAACTAAGTGATAGTTTTGAATTGATATCAACGGCGATTGACCCTCACACTTATGAAGATGTTGAATTGGCTGTGATTAAAGCTCATTTTTCTGTTGCTGAAAATGGAGCGGTCTGGCTGACAGAACAATCAATGGGGCAGTGCATCATACCTTATATATGCCAGCACCTTGCTGTGCTTGTTGACGCTGAAAGTATTGTTCCAACCCTGCATGAAGCTTATGAACAAATAGGCATAGGCGATTATGGTTTCGGGGGTTTCATTGGCGGCCCATCCAAAACTGCGGATATAGAACAAGCGCTTGTGCTTGGTGCGCATGGACCTTTATCAATGACTGTATTCGTTTTAAAATAAGTGTACTTCAATGGTAGCAGGCAAGCGGCCATGAAAAGATGCAGTACAAGTGAGTGACACAACCGGGGTTGCATAAAGAATAAATGCCGGTTACATAAAATCCATAAAGTCAATTACATTGATCTGCCAATCTTTCCCCGCACGATACTAAATTTCATTAATCAATTCCGACAATACAATACAATTACATGGCAAACAACATTCTAATCAATGGCAACCTGCAGCAAGTTTACCGCGATGTTTACACCCCTGAAGCTCTTACTGCTCTTTCTTCACTTGCTCATTTTAACATAGACATTAAAGAGGCTATGGCTGCCAGGATAAAGCGCCGCGAAGAACGCCAGCAACAGAACAGGAGGATCACGTTCCTTGATCCCGAAAGTTATATTCCCCGCACCGATATTAAAGTACAGGATGCCCGTGATGGAAAGTTTGAAGGTGCTGTTATTCCGGCTGATCTTCAAAGGCAATGGATACAGGGAACAGGCCCGGCAGCAAAGCCAAATGCTCCCGTAGAAAGCAGTATCCGCAACGTTGCCTATGCTTTGCTTTCAGGCGCTGATGGCTGGATGTTCGATGGAGAGGATGCCCTTGGACAAGTAAGTACAATGTCGCTCGATAACCAACGTAATTTGAAACTGGCAATTAGCAAAGACCCTTTATTTTTAGAGGTGGCAGAGGTAGTAGCTGCTGAAATGAACAGGTGGGCAATGGGTTTCTTTGGACGCACCATTGTAACTGATTGGAAACAACAGCTTGATTTTACAACAAAACTGTTTCGTGCCCGCGGCCTTCACCTCGATGACCGTCACATGTTGGATGCTGATGGTGTTGCTATGGCTGCTTCAATTGTTGATATGACATTGTATGTGGTAAACAACTACCAGGAACTGCAAAAAGCCGGTTCGTCAATAGTATTGTATTTGCCAAAAATTCAGACGGCAGGCGAAGCTGCACTTTGGAACGATATGCTCTCTGCTCTTGAAAATCATCTTGAACTGCCTGTTGGTACCATTAAAGTATATGTACTTATTGAGCAGCTTGAAGCAACGCACCAGTTAATGGAAATTCGTGCAGCGCTTGGAAAACATTTTGTTGGATACAACACCGGCCGCTGGGATTATATTAATAGCGTAGCTGATGCGATGGCATGGGATAAGCATTTTATCAATCCCGATATTGAAGCCATTACCATGACGTATGGTTACATGCGTATTTATGAAGACCGGGTACGCCGTGCTGTAAACACTGCCGACCTTAATGGCAACTTTGCGCTTTGGCAGGGCGGCATGGAACCGAACATACCTGTAGGATCGGCTGAAGGCGTTGCAGCCGGTATGAAAAAAGCAGTGGCAGGTGCCGAACGTGAGCAGCGTGAAGGAGCCAGCGGCAAGTGGGTTGCCCACTGGAAGATGGTAAACATTGCGAGGCCGGTATGGGAAAAGGCAGGAGAGACAAATCAGTTAGGAAGAGCGTTTCCAAAGCTTACTTACACAAATGAAGATGCGGATGGCCTGCTATTAATTGAAAAAGCTCCCACCACCATTCGCGGTGCCAGAAATTTGTTGAGTGTTGCCCTGCAATATGGCAACGCCTTTGGCCAGGGCATGCAGGCTGCAGCACTTAAAGCCGCAGACTTCTTTGGAAATGATGATGTATTATACCTGATGGAAGATATGGCTACGGGTGAAATAAGGTTAAGCATTCTTTGGGAATGGGTGCATAAAGGTGCCATACTTACCGAAGATGATCCGCATACCGGAACAAAGGCAGGAAATACTTTTTCTATGGCTTTGTTTGAAAAGCTGCTTGAAGAGGAATATGAAAAGTTATTGAAAGCAAGCAATAAGGATGTTTTCGATTCATCGAAAACTACTACGCTGCCCATTTCAAGGGAGATAGCTGTAGCCTACATTCATAGTGAAGTAAAACTCCCCTGGTTTATTGATCTGCTCAACATCAATCTTAACAATCATGACCCGCAGCTCGCAGGCAAAAGAATAGAATTGTATCTGGAAACTTTTGTAAAGACCGGGGAGCGTATAACCCGAAACCTGGATTTAGAGGTAGCCGGAAGCAAGGCGCAAACCGACCCGGGGTTATTGCTTTAAAAAGACAAAGGCGTAGCCTTGAGGCGTATCACTATTGAGTTGACCTGAGCATTGCGGTTTGCAGTTGAAGAGAAGAATACAAAAAAAGGGGACTTTTTTAAAAAGTCCCCTTTTGTGGAGCTGAGCGGAGTCGAACCGCTGTCCAAACATATCTGCCATAAGCCTTCTACATGCTTATTCCGGAATTAGTTGTCGGATGGTGGCCGGAGCCGGACGAACCAAACACCACCTTAGCTGGATGGTCTTACATTACAGTCACAGCCTTCTGTAATGGCATCCCTTTTTCTTTTGATTCAGCAGAGGAGCTCGGCAAAGGGCCTGCCTGCATCCTGGCCATAATGAGTGCTAATTCTCTGAATTAGGCAGCCATGGCGTAAGTATTTTCGCCTTTTGTTTTTTGAACTTTCAGATTATAGTGCTAATGGTCCAACGCACTGCATGCTTATACCCACAACAACCTATGCTGTCAATACCAATACAGCCCCAGGTTTTAAAGTCGATAGTCGATAGTCGATAGTCGATAGTCGATAGTCGTTTAAAAGAACTCGCAAAAATAATATTTTGGCATCAAAAAAGTCATCTTTATTTTAAATCATTGCAACTTCAATGTTATGATCCAAGTCAGCCACTCACCACTTTTGACTTTTGACTTACTACTTACGACTTACTTAAGCAACCTCCAAAAATCAAGGCCCAATGCATAAGCCATCAATCCTAACAACAGAATCATACCACCCATCTGTGCATATTCCATAAACTTATCGCCGGGCTTTCTTCCGGTAATCATTTCCACTAAAGTAAATAAGGCGTGTCCTCCATCAAGCGCAGGAATGGGCAAAATATTCATAAATGCCAGTATGATGGAAAATATAGCAGTAAGTGTCCAGAAACGCTGCCAATCCCACGTACCGGGAAACGTGTTTCCTATGCTAATCACGCTACCTAACGAATCGCTTGCATTTACTTTACCGGTAAACAATTGCTTTAAGCCAGATACATATTTGCCAAGGGTCTCAAAGCATTTGGTAAAGCCTGCAGGTATCGATTGAGCTAAAGTGTAGGTTTTAACGGTGGTTCCTAACAATTCTTCAGGAACCCTTGGGCCAAAGCCAATCTGCCCTTTATCTGTCAACTTAACTTTTACATGCACGGTATCTTGTCCACGCAGCACAGTAAGGTCCGCCTCCTTATTTTTAAAGTCTTTCTTCTGCAAATTCAGCTCTTGAAAATAATAAGCAGGCTGCCCGTTGAAACCAATGATCTGGTCTCCCTTTATAAGTTTGTTTTCCTTAAAATCAGCGGTAGATAAAACGGTGTCTACAATGGTGGGTATCCTCGGATACATAAAGCCATCCAGCTTTGTTTTATTCAATTCCTTCACCACGTGTTCAGGTATGGTAATCTCAACTGGCGTGCCATTACGGTCAATTTGCAATTGCTGTACTTCTCCCAGTGCTATTGAAGCAGCAATGGTCCCAAATGCATCAACCGACTGGCCATTTGCCGAAATAATTTTATCGCCATCTTTTATGCCTGACTGTTGTGCAAGTGTGTCGGCGTATACACCGTACTTAAGATTTTTTGCAGGCAAATATTCTTCGCCCCACACGTACATAATCATCATGAACAAAGCAATCGCCAAAATAATGTTTACAACCACGCCACCCACCATAATAATCAATCGTTGCCAGGCTGGTTTACTCCTAAATTCATAAGGCTTTGGCGGCAATTTCATCTGCTCCTTATCCATGCTTTCGTCCACCATGCCGCTTATTTTTACATAGCCGCCAAAGGGAACCCAGCCCAGGCCGTATTCAGTTTCTCCCTTTTTGGTTTTCCATAAACTAAAGTAGGGGTTAAAGAAAAGGTAGAATTTTTCGACCCGGCACTTAAACCATTTTGCCGGAAAAAAGTGCCCCATTTCGTGCAATACCACCAATATTGAAAACGATAAAATAAATTGCCCGGTCTTAACTGCTACACTACCCCAGTCGATTGCTAATAAAGTCATTATTGTTTTTTATTTATCAAAATTTGTCTCTTGGTCAACATCGTTGTGTCATTTAATTCCGGTTTATCGGAACTCACCTTGTACTGTTAGTTAAACGTGAGCTGGTAACAATTAGCCATTTTAACAGAATGCGCAAAGTAACAGCAATCTTAATGTTGTTTTTTGTTATTTATGTAAAAATTATGGAGAGGTAGTTTGCAGAATGTTTAATTCTAAACGGTTATGCTTTTTCCTATACAAAAATAAATCGATCTGCGTGCAGGTAAAATCCAAACTCTAAAAAAGACAAACCAGTTTGACTACGTAGTCATGGGCTTCCAATACAAGCAGGAGATACGCTGTAGGTATAAGCAAATAATTTCATCACATTTGAATAAGTGATGCGGCAAAATTCCTTGCTTCACCATCGCTTTCAAAGTATTCATCAAGCGTAGGTTTTTGTATAAATGGCATTTTGCTCATGGTCTGTTCAACAACCTCTGTCATATCTAAAAAACCTATCCGGTTTCTTAAAAATGCATACACAGCAATTTCGTTGGCAGCATTTAATATACAAGCCATGTTTCCACCCATATTTAACGCCTCCATGGCAAGTCCAAGATTCCTGAAAGTTTTTACATCCGGCTCCTCAAAATTCAAAGTGGATACATTTCTAAAATTCAGCCGGGGAAAATCGTTGGCAATTCGTTGCGGAAAAGCCATAGCATATTGAATGGGTAGTTTCATATCAGGCAAACCCATTTGCGCCTTCATACTTCCATCTTCAAACTGCACCATGCTGTGTATAATACTTTGCGGGTGAATGACCACCTGTATTTGCTCCGGTTTTAAATTAAACAACCATTTGGCCTCAATCATTTCAAGGCCCTTGTTCATTAGCGTTGCGCTGTCAATAGTAATTTTGGCGCCCATTGTCCAGTTGGGGTGTTGCAATGCATGGTCGCGTTTTACATTCACCAAAAAATTTGGCTTTTTCCCTCTGAAAGGCCCGCCACTTGCTGTTAGTACAACCTTCTCAATTTTATTACGCGTTTCTCCCACAAGGCATTGAAAAATTGCAGAGTGTTCGCTATCAACGGGAATTACGGGCACTCTTTTTTCAAGCGCTTTTTGCATCACAATATCTCCGGCTACAACTAAGGTTTCTTTGTTGGCAAGAGCGATAGGTTTTCCAATTTCTAAGGCTTGAAGGGTTGGCTTTAAACCAGCGTAACCTACAATAGCAGCAAGCATTAAATCATATACGTCCATGGCAGCAACTTCTTCCAAAGCTTTTTCCCCGGTAAATACCTTAATGTCTGTTTTTGAAAGCGCTTCTTTTACTTTGGTATATTTTTTTTCATCTCCTATTACAACTATGTTGGGATTAAATTTTTTCGCCTGCTCAATCAGTAAAGTTTCGTTGGTTTGAGCTGTTAATACTTCAACTGAAAACTTATCAGCATTTCCTTCAATAACCTCCAACGCCTGGGTACCTATTGAGCCGGTTGAGCCAAAAATTGCTATTCTTTTTTGAGACATATTTTTATATCAGGGACAGTAAAGATAGAGGAATATTGTTTTGCAGATTTGACCCACTTTGTAAAAAAATAAACACACGAAAACCAGTAAGATGTACCTGTTAGTTGCAGCCGTTGTTGAACAATTGGATTACCATTTATCCCCTATGCTGAGGAGTAAATTTTTTAGGTACTGATACAATTTCCGGGTTTTGTCGCAATAGAATATTACCGGTTGTTAACAAGAAAAGACTGCAGTTGTTCAGCAATAATCCTGTCGTTGCTAAGGCGGGCCACTTTATTTTGTCCACCTAATTTTCCTATACTTTTCATGTACTCAATAAATCCGTTTTTCTTTACCGGCCTAATCTTTAATACTTCCAAAATATTCCCGGTAATCAAATCATCATAGTACACATTTTTTTTGCGAAGTTCATCATCAACTTTTTTAGAAAAATCATTTAAGTCCGCCGGTAGATTTTCAAATTCAATAAACCATTCGTGGTAACTCTTGCCTTTATCCTGTGCAATCATTGGTGCCACAGTAAATTCAACTACTCTTACTTTTTGACTGTTTGCTACTTTCAACAATGCAGCCTCAACTTCTTCGCCAATAACATGCTCGCCAAAGGCTGATATAAAATGTTTAATTCTACCAGTCACTAAAAGCTTGTATGGTTTCAGGCTTATAAATTTAATAGTGTCACCTGTGTTGTAGGCCCATAGTCCTGCATTGGAACTTATGATCAAAGCATAATTCTCACCTAACTTAACATCTGCAAGGCTAAGTCGCAAAGGATTCGATTGAAAAATTTCGCCTGCCGGAACAAACTCATAAAAAATACCTGAGTTGGTATTTAGCAAGAGGCCCGGCTCCTTATAATTATCCTGGAAGGCAAAAAATCCTTCAGATGCGGGAAACAGTTCAATCGAATCAATGCTCTTACCAATGCTGTCGAAAAGCTTGGCCTTGTAAGGCTCAAAGTTTACACCTCCCTGTACCATTACTGAAAAATTTGGAAAAATGTCTTTGATCTTTTTTCCGGTTTGTTCGGTCAGCCTGTCAAAATACATTTGCATCCATGGGGGTATGCCACTTATCAGTGTCATATCCTGCTCAATTGTTTCATCAACTATTTTATCAAGTTTCGTTTCCCATTCCTCAATACAATTTGTTTCGTAACCGGGTAGTTGATTGGTTCGCAGGTAACCGGGTACATGATGGTTGACAATACCACTTAACCTGCCGGTTGGTATATCACCAACGCGTTCTAATACAGGGGATCCACTTAAAAACATAAGCTTCCCACTAGCAAAAGCATAATTGCCGCTTTCCGCCATGTAACATAATAATGCATTGCGTGCTGTATTTATATGATTGGGTATGGAAGCTTTGGTGATAGGAATATATTTTATACCGCTGGTGGTTCCACTGGTTTTGGCAAAATATATGGGCTTTCC
>JBBQVY010000232.1:0-7570 GCA_038211085.1 Chitinophagales bacterium
AGTGATTTTTGAAAACGAAACTTTCTGGCTTAGCCAAAAGAGGATGGCTGAATTATTTGGTGTAGATGTAAGAACCGTAAATGAACACCTTAAAAATATTTTTAAAGAAGGAGAATTGATTGAAAATTCAGTTATCCGGAATTTCCGGACAACTGCCGCAGATGGTGAGAATTACGATACCAGGTTTTATATGCTGGATGCAATTCTTGCGGTTGATCTAATCACAGCACAAGACGAAAAAATAGAAGCATTGAAAGTTCATAATTAAAGTTTGATGCAAGGGTTGTTTTCGCAGATGAGAGAGACGGACATAAAAGAAGCCGGTTAGCCCTGAAAGGGCGGTCTATACTAGCGATGGGCACCGCCCATAGAACAAAACAAATAACGAAAATAAACACCCAGCCCTGAAAGGGCGTAATAAGATGAAACGTAAGAATTAAAATCGAAAACTATGGGTCAATCGCTGGTTAAAAATTACGTGCACCTCGTATTTAGCACCAAGCATCGGCAACCGCTGATACATCCGTCAATAGAAGCCGAATTACATAGTTACCTTGGTGGCACTTGTAACCACCTCGATTGCCAGAGTATAAAAGTAGGTGGCTATGTGGATCATATTCATATACTTTGCCTGCTCTCCAAAAAAATAGCATTAATGAAGCTTGTGGAAGAAGTAAAGTCACACTCTTCAAAATGGATAAAAACTAAAGAAGAAGCTTATCAGAATTTCTATTGGCAAGATGGGTATGGTGCCTTTTCTGTAAATCCATCAGAGGCAGAGACAGTGATTGCATATATTGCTAACCAACATGAACATCATAGGGAAAAGACATTTCAAGAGGAGTACAGGGCATTTCTGAAGAAGTATAATGTAGAGTATGACGAACGCTATGTTTGGGATTAGATATGATTTCGCCCTTTCAGGGCTTGGGCAGATTGATCTTAGGCAGATGCAACTCACAGGGCTTCACCCCGTGTTATGAGATAGCGCCCTTTTAGGGCTTTGGTAAAGTGACCGACTTTCTCCACAGGGCTGCATCCTGTGTTTGGAGATAGAGCCCTTTCAGGGCTACGGCATAAAAGCCCTGAAAGGGCGTAATATACCAACGATGGGTGCAGCCCATCGAATACACTACCGATGGGTGTAGCCATCGAAAAAACATAATATAATGACAGCTTTAGACCAACAACAATTAGGTAAAACACTTTGGGCAATAGCAGATGATTTGCGTGGAGCTATGAACGCAGATGACTTTCGGGATTACATGTTGTCATTCCTGTTCCTGCGCTATTTATCCGATAACTACGAAACATCAGCCAGCAAAGAGTTAGGCTCAGATTATCCAGTTTTGGATAAAGAAGATAAGCGTCCACCCTTAGCGGCATGGTATGCAGCCAACGAACCAGATATTCCGGAGTTTGAAAAACAGATGCGCCGCAAAGTGCATTATGTAATAGAGCCAAAACACTTATGGAGCAGCATTGCAGATATGGCAAGGAGGCAAAACGGTGAGTTGTTGCATACACTGCAACACGGGTTTAAATACATTGAAAACCATTCATTCGATAGCAGTTTCCAGGGCTTGTTTTCTGAAATAAATTTGGATTCTGAAAAGCTTGGCAAAACTTATACTGACCGCAATGCAAGACTTTGCACCATCATTCAAAAAATTGCCGAAGGCATTGCAAAGTTCTCCACCAGCAGCGACATATTAGGTGATGCGTATGAATACCTCATTGGTCAGTTTGCAGCCGGCTCAGGTAAAAAAGCCGGAGAGTTTTATACACCGCAGCAGATATCAACTATACTTTCCGAGATTGTTACACTTGACAGCCAGGACCCGTCTTCAGGCAAAAAAGCAAAGCTGGATAAGGTATTGGATTTTGCATGTGGATCAGGTTCTTTACTATTAAATGTTCGCAAGCGATTGACCGATCACGAAGGAACGATTGGAAAAATATACGGACAGGAAAAAAATATTACTACCTATAACTTAGCCCGGATGAACATGCTTTTGCATGGTGTAAAAGATACAGAGTTCGAAATCTATCATGGCGATTCATTGTCTAACGATTGGGACGTACTCAATGAAATGAACCCGGCAAAGAAAATGGAATTTGACGCTATCGTTGCCAATCCACCTTTCAGTTATCGCTGGGAACCATCCGAAGTATTGGGTGAAGATTTCCGTTTTAAAAGTTATGGTCTTGCGCCCAAGTCCGCAGCAGACTTTGCTTTCCTGTTGCATGGTTTCCACTTCTTAAGCAAAGAAGGAACGATGGCAATTATTCTACCTCATGGTGTATTGTTCCGTGGCGGAGCAGAAGAACGCATTCGCACCAAACTTTTAAAAGATGGTAACATTGATACAGTGATCGGTTTACCTGCCAATCTGTTTTTCTCAACAGGCATTCCCGTTTGTATTTTGGTGTTGAAGAAATGCAAGAAGTTTGACGATGTGTTATTCATCAATGCGAGTTCAAGTGAACACTATGAAAAAGGTAAACGGCAAAACAAATTGCGTGAAGGTGAAGAAGGAGAAACAAATGACATTCTCGATATTGTAAATACCTATAAAGACAGAACAGAAGAAGAAAGATACTCCCGCCGTGTTTCAATGGAGGAGATTGCAAAGAATGATTACAACTTGAATATTTCCCGGTATGTAAGCACTTCAGTAAATCAAGAAACTGTTGATTTAGAAGTGGTGAATGAACAACTCATGAAGATAGAAGAAACAATCACTAAATCAAGAGAGAAGCATAATCAGTTTTTAATGGAGTTGGGGCTGCCGACGATTTAAGTACCTGTTTTGCGAGCTTCAATATCTAATTTGTAAAAAAGAGCCAATGTTCTATAATGAAGATAAAATACCTCTAACACATGTATTAAAAGAACTAGGATTTACAGGGAGCTCAAGTGAGTTACAGTATGACTTTGGTAATTGCGTTGTCACCGCTCATGAAGTTTTCGAAATTTTTTCTCTGGTCGTTTTTTTCAGTGGATACTATATAAACAAAAGAAGTGCTGCATTCATAGAAGTTAAGGCACCAGGGGAGGTCGATTCATTTAATCAAGGAGTTGCCTTGACTGCGTATTACCTACGCAACTATGATTTTGAGATTAAGCCAGATTGGCTCAAACAGGGACTTGAATGGGAGTACGAGTTGCCGTGGAGAAAACAATGGGCAGAACGCGAAAGTAAGGAGAAGGAGCGCCGAGAGTTCGAAGTCCAGTTTGATTACGACTTGTTTAAGGTATTAATAAAGAAGCTGAAGGTTTGGTATGAGCATCGACACGATCACCCAGCTATCCAATTTACTTTTGACGGAGAGGTAATGAGGATTCAATCAGGCGAAGACAGCATGCTGCTAGGTGGGAAAGGAAAAGCATGGACAAGCACGGCAGTAATTGAAACCATTGAACTTGAAAAATTGCCAAAGAGAATACTTCGACACTATGCTGAAATTATTCTGCATAATGAGGTGTTCTACTTATGCTTTGGAAAATATAAGAATGTTCAATGTTTAGACAACCCTGAAACAGCATAAAATATTATGCATACCAGTTTTTGTTTCTTCTTCTTGTAAACGGTGATGTCAACTTCAACAGCAGCGTGGGTAAAAGGCCAAACCACTGCGTTGCCGATGAACGAAATGCGACCTGCAATACTGACGGGACAGGCGGAAACGAAGAACAATCTGAGTACTTTAGCCTTATACCATAATAGTTTCAGAGAACGAAATTAATCACTTATGAAGAAGTTTCCTGTCTCAAAAGGGAATCTTTTCATCATTATTAATTTGAATATAAAACAAAACTTGCCTCTTTATTTCTAATTATGGTTTCTTGTCCTTGGAGGTTCTCCTCTCAAAGTTTTCATGCCTGGACAGGGAGACTGCAACGTTGCAATGATATATGCCTTTACACTACATTACTAAGATGTACATGACTGGTTTCCATCCTTACAATGTCTCCTTCAGCCATTTGTAAAATTCTCTCTGCCAAACAAGGGCATTCTGTGGTTTTAACACCCAATGGTTTTCATCAGGAAAATACAGCAGCTTACTTTTTAGTCCCAGCAGTTGAGCTGCCTGGAAGGCCTGTAAACCCTGTCCCGTTGGAACCCTGTAATCCTTTCCACCCTGTATAACAAGAATGGGGCGGTTCCATTTATCGGCGTAAGTGATCGGATTGAACTCGTTATATGCTTTCTGTGCAATGTCATCTTTGCTCCAGTACGGTCCACCTTTTTCCCAGTTCTCAAAAAACAATTCGTCGGTAGTTCCATACATGCTGCGCATATCAAAAATACCATCGTGCGAAATGAAGGTTTTAAAACGGTTGTTGTGATTACCTGCCAGCCAAAAGGCTGAATATCCACCGAAACTGGCACCAATACATCCCAGACGTTCTTTATCAACATAAGGTTCTTTACTAACTTCATCAATGGCGCTTAAATAATCCTTCATCACCTGTCCGCCCCAGTCTTTACTTATTTGCTCGTTCCACTCCCTGCCATGCCCATACATGCCACGGCGGTTAGGGGCAACAATTATATAACCTCCTGCTGCCATTAAAGAGAAGTTCCAGCGATAACTATAACTCTGGGTAAGAGGACTTTGCGGCCCACCCTGGCAGTACAATAATGTGGGGTATTTTTTGGTAGCATCAAAGTTGGGAGGATAGATTACATACACCAGCATTTGCTTGCCATCCGTTGTATTTACCAGTTTACTTTCAACTTTGCTTGTTGCAATTTTTTTATATGCCTCATCATTTATGTGTGTTAACTGTTTCATTCGGCCATCGGCAAGGTTTACACTGTAGAGTTCTGCCGAATGGGTCATCTGGGTGCGGCTTACAATAAACTGATCGCCTGCCTGGCCAACCAACCCACTAATGTCAAAAGCTCCACTGGTAATTTGTTTTACCATGGGTGGTGCCATGCCATCAACATTTACTTCAAAAAGTTGAATGGTTCCTTCAGCCGGTGCTTCAAAATATATTTTAGTACCATCATTGCTCCAGGTAAAAGCATTTATACTTCCATCCCAATCTTTGGTAACATTTACAACTTCATTTCCTTTTCTTATAATAATGTCTTGCTTATCGGCCTCATAACCTTCCCGCTCCATGCTTAACCATGCCAGTGTACCCTGCTTAGAAAATGCAGGGTTAACATCATAGCCCATTCTTCCGTCAGTAAGGTTTGTAATACTCCCGGTTGCAAGGTTGTACGAGAAGATGTCTGTGTTTGTGCTCAACGCATAAGCAGTGCCTACTTTTGGCTTTGTTACATACAACACTTCTTTGCTATCGGGGCTCCATATAAAATCTTCGTCGCCGCCAAAAGGTTTTTGCGGGCAATCGTAGGGCTGACCACTCATAATGTCTTTACCTTTTGCTTTACCTTTTTTTCCATTTACCAAAGTGTGTATGAACACATGGCTAAAACTTCCGTCTTCCCATTCGTCCCAATGACGATAGTTAAGGCCGTCGTATATCTGCACATTTGATTTTGGAAGGTCAGGATAAAAATCTTTGCCGAATACATTGCGCATTTTTACATCAGCAGCTTCCAGTAAATATTTTCCATCAGCAGAAACTTTACTGTTTTTCATCAATGCTTCAGTGGAGGCAATTTCGGCAGGGGTTCCTCCATCAACAGGTATAGAATAGGTCTTTTTATTACTCTTGTTATTTACCATGTCGGGGGTACTTACCGTAAACAGAATCTTCTTTTGGTCGTTCGAAATTCCTACGCCAGATACCCTTCCCAATTTCCACATAGTCTCGGGGGTGAGGGGCACCTGTGCAGTAAGTGTTTCCACAAGGCTGGTGGCTAATAACATGATGAGTAATTTTTTCATAATAACAATTTATGGATGGGCAAGTTAGGTATAACCTCATCACAATATGGTTATGGAAGTAAATAGGGTACACCCCAAATTGTCGCATCGTAATTGCGAGTTATTAATTTTTGGTTCCCAAAAAAGTTCTTTGAAGATGACAGAGCAGAAAGCGTCTAATTTTAAAAAGTCCTTTGCCAAAAATCGAACTTTTACCAGCCCGTAAACCAGCCTGCAACAGTTTCCCCGCCTTTTCAAGGAGGGGACAGAATGTTTTTATAACTTGTTATAAAAACATTCAGGGGTGCTAAAACAGCAGTACATGAAAAACGTTATCAACAACAAACCCAAATTAAAACCTCTCCGAAAACAACTCCGCAAATCCGGTGATGATTGAAATAAAAAAAATGTGTTCACACTTTAGCTCTTATACTTTGACATCGTATTTCACAAAATAATCCAAATCCATTCCGCGAAAAGTCCCCATTTTCTAATCTTAAAGATGTATGCTAAATGAAAAGTATAGAAGAATTATTAGAGCTTGCTGTTAGTGCCGCGTTAGAAGCTGGAAAAAAAATTTTAGAGGTTTATGAGACAGATGATTTTTCTGTTGACATGAAATCAGATAACTCGCCGCTCACAAAGGCAGATAAAATTTCTCACCAAATCATTTGTGATTATGTAGGATCTTCTCAAATCCCCTTGCTCTCCGAAGAGGGGCGTGATATACCGTATGAAGAAAGAAAAGTTTGGGATTATTATTGGCTGGTTGATCCATTAGACGGCACTAAAGAGTTTATAAAACGCAATGGGGAGTTTACGGTAAATATTGCCTTAATGAAAGGCACTGCTCCGGTTGCCGGTGTGGTTTATGCACCTTGCCTTAACACCCTTTACTACGGGGCAAAAGGGTTTGGTGCTTATAAAATTGTAAATGGAAATCGGACAGCTTTACAAAGTGTTGATGATACTTCAATGGAAGACTTATTGCACAAGGAAAGTATCACCATCGTTGCTTCGAGGTCGCACAGCAACGCCGAAACAGAAGCCTTTATTAACCGTTTTAAAAGCTATGAATTGCAATCAATGGGCAGCTCCTTAAAGTTTATGTTACTTGCTGATGGTGCAGCCAATATTTATCCAAGACTGGCACCTACAATGGAATGGGATACAGCCGCAGCGCATGCTGTTTTAAATGCTGTAAATAGAAAAGTTTATCAGGCGGATTTAGTGCATGAATTAATATACAACAAACAGAATTTATTGAACCCGTCATTTATTGCATTTTAAAATTTGTGCAATAAAGGCTACTTGAAAAAAGTAAGGCAATTGTTAGAGGATAAAGCGGATGCTATTTTTCCTACACCATTTCACCCTTCATCAGATGACCTAACATTTCTTTAAAATTCTCTTTTTTATTTAAATGAGGGATAGGCTCATTTGGCTCAGGTACACCTAAAAATTTACAAAGGGGTCCCCATCCTTCACTCACATCAAAAATCAATAATTTGTCGGCAGGCACAAATGCTTTCACATCTTCAGTGTGCTTATTAAAGAGTTTTTCTGCCTCGGCTTTATCTTCAAACTTTCCCTGGAAGGTAACTTTAAAGATCATTTCTTTGGCCAGCTTTACGCACTTGATCACCTTACGAAGGCGTGGATTCATAATAAGCTTTCCAATCATTTTTAATTTCTCAGGTAAGTTTTGGGGTCCGGC
>JBBQVY010000233.1:0-7565 GCA_038211085.1 Chitinophagales bacterium
TTAAAATTTTCTATGCTACGCTGGGTTTGTGCCCCCCAATAAACATTGGCGGGTACCTGTACTTCGCCCATGGTGTCTTTCTCTATGCGGTAGTCCATTGTGATTATTTTTTAATTGTTGCAAATGTAGTTTGGCTTTAGCTTGCTGCAAATAAATAACAGGGCGGTATAGGACGGACAAAACTCACCCATAGCAACTTGCAAAGTAAATAAGCTATTATCTTGTTGGTGATACCAAAAGCATGAGAGTTAACAAGTACCCATTAAAGTCGGGTGACACTTTTACATACTTTGAATTTTTTTGCGTAGGAATAAACGGGGCGGTTATAAAATTAATAGAGTTTCAAAAAGTCAGTTCTACACTTAATCTTTATAATCTTTCCTTTGGCGATAGAAATTTACAAAGCGGGGAAACAGAAGACTTAGCGGTAACCAACAATGGTGATACCAAAAGGTTCCTGGAACTGTTGTTGCAGCGTTGTATGTCTTTGGATAGATATCCTGAAGCATTAGTTTCAGAACTCCTTACCTCTCGCAAATTGAAATGCGTTTATAACTCCTTTTACCACAATTTAAACTCAGGCCGTGTGGCCTCGTTATTGCGCCAGGACTCCACCCGCTTCTTTCAGAAACCGCTTCGCTGGTTTCTGAATGCCTTCGCTTCGCTGGGCACCGAACCGGCTGATGTCCTTCTGCAATAACTATTATCAGGTGGAAGTAATAAATAAGGGGTTTAAAATTTTAAATGATTGAAAGCATACTGCGCAATACGTAATTGCTTTATACTGCTATTTCAATTTGCGAGGCCTAAACATATATCAGCTTATGGGGTAAGGAGTTCTGAGTTTACGCCACTGGTAGTACACCAGCCAGAACTAGACTTTATAGAATGGGCATACAAAGTTTTATAGAGAAATAGAAATCGATTTTGTTTTGTTTGGACAAATTGGAAAAAGTTGCATCCTTTTGAAGCAGGGAAAGATTACGATAGTTTTTTAGCCGGGCGAAAATTTAATAAATTAACATGATGAAAGCTGAAGCAAACAACAAAATAAATAAGCTTAGAAAAAGCAAAGCTCCGGTTGTAACGGTTGATCCATCGTTGAACAAATATCGGGGCAAAGTATTGTTTCCAAAAAAACTTGCAATTGCTGAAGAAAACCTAAAGGGAGTAACCCTGCCCGACATTAAAAAGCTTATTTACTAACGACAACTTTTGGTTGATGGGGACCTTCCATTATCGCTCTGAACAAAAAAAAGGCAGACGATCTATATTTCAAGACCGCTGCCAAAACACACCCCCCGGTGTAAAAAATGTAGCTATTTATTACCCCAAATGGTCTCGTAATCGCCGTTCTCTTTTTCTTTTTGAATAAGCTCTTTCAGGCCCTTTCTAAACTGCGTCACCAGGTCTTCAATACGGATGACCTCGGTTAATTTAGAGCCTTCTTTAATGTCATTTAACCTATACCCTTTTCCGATTACAAGCGAGGTAAAATACTTTGTTGGGTAAGTATCGCCATTGGTATAGCCCAATAATTCGGTTGCTAATTTTGGAACCAACACTCCACGGCTACCATCCCATGCAACCTGCAAATCGAGGGTGGTTTTTAAGATAGCATTGGCGCCACTTTCGTCTATTAATTTATTGATGTTATTGTTAGGTCCCCATTGCTCGGTTACGGGTATAAAGTTGGATATTACTTTCAGGCCATTGTAGCCACGCGATATTTGTACTGTTGTATTTTCATCATCTTTCGAAAACGCCTGCAAACGCTGGTAGGCGGGTGTTGCCGTAACTTTTTCTATGGGTATCACCGAAGCCTTTAATTCATCTTTTACCACTTGTGTTAGTTGCTTGTACAGTTCGCCCAAAACATAATCCCATTGCTCATCGGGCA
This sequence comes from Chitinophagales bacterium, assembly GCA_038211085.1. Taxonomy (GTDB): domain Bacteria; phylum Bacteroidota; class Bacteroidia; order Chitinophagales; family Chitinophagaceae; genus Segetibacter. The sequence goes on from JBBQVY010000233.1 coordinate 1,901, forward strand.
ATTGCGGAAACTGTAATGTTTTGGTAGTGGTGGTGTAAGAGTTGCCGCCGATATTGTATTTGGTAGAAGATTTATGATCGTACAAAATGCCTCGTAGAGCAAATGATAGTACCCCAATGTTTTTAATACCGCTAAAAGCCCTGCTGTTAAAAGCGTTGGCCTTGCTTACTTCGTACTCCACCGGGCCATCACTAAATTTATCGCTGCCTTTTGCTGTTATGCCTTTGCTTACTTCAATATCCGGACTGATGTTGGCATACTTACCATCGTAAGCAAGGGTACTGTAGTCAACACTCTTATAAAAACCATCAATTCCGCTAGCCTTTTCCATTCCCGTTCTTACCACCGAAAAATAACTCTTTTTAAAATTGGTCATTGAGCCGTTGGAGTTGTTTACATTTCTAAAATAAGCGGCAGGAATTTTAATTGTTTTAGCACTTTTGAAATAGCCCACTTCGCTCCAGTAACTAATGCCAATGGTTTTACAAAGCAACCTAACGGCAATCGTTGTATTGTCAGCACCGGCAGGGTTTTCCAACTCCAACACTACATCTTTTGCCGGGTCAATGGCAATGGTTTCATCTTTACTGCCGTTAATGGATAGGATTTTTACCCCATACTTTGGCGGAGCAATAGTAAAGGCTGCTTTTTGCCCATTATCACTGTTGACCTCTATTTTTTTAGGCGAGGTATTGTCGGCAGAAAAGGCGCTGTAAACACCCATGGTTATAAATTCTGCCGGTTTACCATCAACCAGAACATTACCTTTTATTTTGGTAAAACCATAGCCATCTTTTTTGGTAAACATAATGGTAAGCTGGTTGCCATTGGTTTTCCAGCCTTCGAAAAAGGCCATTTCGGCGGTGCCTAAATTACCTGGAGCAAGGTTGCTTTGCAAAGCAATGGTTGGCACAACTGAGCTTAAATCATCGGTACTTGATGTTTGCATAGCACCGCCACTAACCTTAGCAATTTTTGTAATCATCTTGGTAAATAAATTGGGACCGCCCTTTTTGTCCTCCCGTTTTTCTTCAGGCTTTTCAGCTACCGTAGAGTCTTTTGCTTCCTCTTTCTTTTTAAACATCTTACCAAATTGTGCCTGTGTACATAGCGCACACGATATTATAAGCAGGCACAGCAATACTATTTTTTTGCTCATGATCTTTTCTTATTTAGGGGGAGGGTGAGTGTTAACAGTTTATCTATTGTGTGGTTATTGTAGCAGCAATTATGTCGGCAGCCGTTTTTATAACAAGCCGGTACAAGCCTTTTAATTTGGTTTTGGGTTGATATTGATTGCCACTAAAAATGGCCTGCTCAACTACCTGCCCAATAGTATTTATAATTTGTATCGTTGTGCCTGCGGCGAAGTTTTTATTAAAGCTAATGGTGGATACAACCGGGTTAGGATAGATGCTTAAAGTAGTTTGCAACTGATTGATGTTAACAGATTGTACCATGCTGTACTGTTGTCTTCCATCTTTATCAACCTGTTGCAGGCGGTAATAATTTTTACCTTTCACAGGGCTGTTATGAGTAAATGTATAGTTGGCGGTTGTAACCGACGTTCCCTTGCCAGATACAAAACCCAGGTTGGTATAAGCGATGCCATCAAGGCTGTGTTGTACATTAAAACCTTTGTTGTTTATTTCGGCGGCGGTACCCCAGGCAAGCTGTGTTTTGGTGCCGTTGGGCTGGGCGGTAAATGTGGTTAAGGATACAGGTAATATGGTGTTGGCAATACCAATGGCAAAGTCGCTAAACGAGGTTAAATCATTTGCAGTTATGGTTACCGTTGAGCCATCGGTTGACGGCAGAACATAAGTACCATTTACGAACCAGTCACTTGTACTGTTATCTCTTTTTACAACGGCGTACCGTGCCGCATCGGCCACTGTATTGGTTGAGCCCTTTAGCTTTAATGTAACGCCATAATTGCCGCCGGTGGGTTGGGCATTTGGTGTAACCGTGTACCACCCACCATTGAGTGCGCCAATAATTGAAACACTGTTTGCTGTAGTATTTACAGGCGTGCCGGTAACAGCGCCACTGGTATGGTTTACCGCGATACTGTTAACACCGGATAGGTTGTTGGTGCTAACAGTAGCAGATTGAAAATTATTGAAAGATCCTACAGGGAACTCATAGGTACCTGTAGCATTTATTTTTCTTTCTACAGTTCCACCATAAAAATAGCTGGTTGCATTGGCACCCGAAATTGCTGTTGTGCTTGCATCTGTGATACTGATTTTTTTATTGTTCAAATTGAGTTTACCCGAATTAAAAGCTACAGAGGGAATGGTAAGATTATAAAATGTAGTGACACTTGAATTTAGGATCAAAGAATTTGTAAATGCTTTACCGTAAAACAAACTGGCTGCAGTCCCTGTAAAGTTTACACTGCCCGTTCCTTTCCACTCTGATGAACCAAAACCTTGAAAAAAGCCAGCGTTGTTCAATACCACCATCCCATCGTTTTTTACGCCCCCAACTAAAGTTACATTAGCAGGTAACGATAGCGTAACGCCTGAACCTACCTCCAAAGTAGCTGCTGTGGCATTAGAAAAAACAGTAGGGTAATTGTCTGCACCAGCAGTAAACACAGCCTTTGTTTGATTAGTTGGCACTCCATTGCTCCAGTTGGTTGCCGTGTTCCAGTTGTTGGTGGTACCGAGCCATGTAGTTGATGCAATTGCCGGAAAATTGGCTGATTTGGTTTGTGCTATTGCCACATCGTAACGAAATGAAGAAGACGTAGAGTAAGTGCCATAGGCGGTTGTGAGGTTAGCCGCGGCATTGAAACCAGTTAAATTTGTTGTACCAAAAGAGGTAGTTGGCAATGGTGGATTTGCTGTTGCATAACCAGGCTGCTCAGCATAAAAACCTGCTCCTATTAAGTAAGTATCATTAAAGGCAGTTATATAGGTTTGATTTGTGCCTGGTGCTTTTCCCCCGGTAATAAATTTTTCAATATTCCAGTTAACGTCTGTTTCAACAATAGCGCTTGCAAATTTTATAGCATCGGCTGGGTAAACAGAATTCACACCAGCAGCGAAGGCTGCTGTCTTAGCAAAATCCATTACAATTAGCAATTTGCCATTGGGTAAGGATAGAAATTTATAGCTACTGCCTGTGGCCTGAAACGGATTGTCCAGCGTAGTAGAATAATCCTTTGCCTTAATAAAATTTAGATTTTTATCTGTTTCCATCATTCCATTAAAAGCATTTACATAAGCGGGACTAACAGCAGCCAATGGATGTGGAAGGTTTTGAAAAGCCCCGGTATTTGCATTGAACTGATCCCAGCCAAAAATTAAATTGCCGTTGGTGCGGATTACCTGAAAATTGGATACGCCTCCTTCAAATGTTTGCGCAGCAGTTACACTACCAGTGGTATTTAATGAAATAAAAGTTGAACTGCCATACGACGGGCTACCACCGGGATAAGCTACACCATCAAAGGCATAACCAAGGGAGCTATTTGTTGACACAAACAAGTACACATTTTCAGCATCATCAATAAACTTGTCGGCCAGAAAGCCACCATAATTGGTATTGCTTACCGCATTGGTAGTGTTGAGTGCATCTTTATACCAAAGGGTATTTCCATTATTGTCTAATTTGTACAGCGGCGAGTTTCTATTAAAAGGTGCAGTTGTAGTTGTTGAGTTTGGATTAAATCCCCAGAAAAAAATATTTCCTGAATTTGCCACTGCTAATTTTAAAATTTGGTTATTGGCTGCCCCAACTGCCCCCATTTGAAAAGTTTTAGCCCAAAGGGTGTTTCCCGATGCATCAAATTTTGCAATAACCCCCATTTTAAAAGCCGAACCAGGAATGGTAACGCCATTTCCAAAATCAAAATCTGTTGTAGTAACACTTGCACCACCGATGTAGAAATTGCCGGCATCGTCGGTAGTGATGCAGTCAAAGTTCACCGGAATATTAATGAACGACCGAATGATGGTTGAAGCACCTGTGGCTGCATCTATCTTGCCAAAAAATTTAATGTTACCAGGTAAACTTAATTGAGGAGGAGCAGTCAGCGTAGTCGACCCAAAATAGGCGGCAGCCAACGCCTGGCCACCCATTAGAATTTCTGTTCCGGCAGTATTATATTTCATATGCTTAAAGGTGGTACCACCTAAGCTGCCGGTATTGAACGCCCAGTCCCACCCACCACCTATTTGTGCGTTTGCACAAAGGCAAGCAAAGCTTAACAACAGGGTAAAGATATTTTTCATGGTTAATAGTTTAGGGCATAAAAGTCCCTTTACTGCAACGCTATACAATACCGTTAGTACGGTATATTTTGCTTTACCCCTATTTAATTTGATGAAGGCAATTGTTGAGGAGAGGATGCTAACTTGACGTACGCATTACCGCTTTAATAACTGGTGCTCGTAGGCCCATTTTACCAATGCTAAAAGCGTGTTGGTATTGGTTTTTCTAAAAATATTTTTACGGTGTGTTTCAACAGTGCGTACGGATATGTTTAGTTGCTCAACAATTTGCTTGTTGCTTAGGCCTTGCTCCATCAGCTTAATAATTTCAATTTCGCGTATGGTAAGGTGGGTTTCGGTGTTACTCTTTTTTATACGGCTCTGTTCAGCTAAGGCATCTAAAATTTGTGGTTGAAAGTATTGACCGCCATTGTACACTTTTATAATGGCTTGCAGCAGTTCCTCCTTGCCCGTTTGCTTTAAAAGATAACCGGTGATATCAGCATTGTTAATCATCTCATCCACAATCTCACCGGCGCCGCTCATGCTGAGTGCAATAATTTTTATTGCAGGAAATTGTCGCTGCACAGCCCGGGCAAGTTCCTGCCCGTTCATTCCCTCCATCATTACATCGGTTAATAAAATATCAACCTCGTTTGTTTGCAGCAATTCTAGCATACGCAAACCGCTGTTAGCGGTTACTACTATTTGCACTTCTTGCTGCTCTTTTAACACGGCAGTCAATCCATCAATTACAATTTGATGATCATCAACTAAAGCAAGGCGTATTTTGTTAGTGGTCATTTTGCGGTTGAGGGTATATGTATAGCTACAAGTGTCCCTTTTCCTAATGAGGAATTCCACTCAACCGTACCTTTTAAATAATGAATGCGTGAAGTGATGTTTTGCAGGCCAATGCCGTCTGTTGCCCTTGTAACGGTAGTATCAAAGCCTTTGCCGTTGTCTTCAATCAATACATCAATTCCGTCGGCATCCTGGTTAAGCGAAATATCTAACTGGGTGGCGGCAGCATGTTTTACCACGTTGTTTACACTCTCCTGTATCACCCTGTATAAGATGGTTTCTACATGGCTTTTTAAAGGTTTTGCCAGCTCCTCCGTTTGTAAGTTAATTGATAACGAACCTGTATTTAGTTGCCCTATAAATTCCTTTACGGCATTAACCAATCCTTTACGCAGCAAAGCATTGGGCATCATATTATGGCTTACCTGCCGCACCTCTTTACAGCTTTCATCAACCAGCAACAGTGTTTTATTTATCAACTCATACTGGCTGTTTTGCTGCGGCATTTGCTCACTTAAAGCCTGCAGGTTTAACCAGGCGCCGGTCATTAACTGGCCAACGCCATCATGCAAATCTTCCGCAATGCGTTTGCGTTCCTTTTCTTCGGCCTGTATAATATTAACGGTAGCCTGCTGTTG
>JBBQVY010000234.1:0-7472 GCA_038211085.1 Chitinophagales bacterium
CATCGTAATGACTGCTGTGTTGCTCTACATCAGTTTTCCATCTTAATAAAGCAGAACAATTGCTTGATTTTACCGTAAAACCAGACAGAGTAACCGGCAACAAATTGGCACATGCTATCGGTGCCATAAAAGCCGAAGAGTTTTCAATGATTTGATTGATGTATGGAACACCGCCGGGGCTCTCGTGATTACCGCCGGGCACAGGTAGCAACTCGTTACGCAGTCCAATATTATTTGCCCTGGTGGTTATTAAATTGCTACCATAAATAGAAACAGGTGTGCTAAAGCCATTGTAGCTTATAGGGCCATAGTTGTAGGGTATTACTTCGTCCATGGTTCCGGCGCTGCTGTAAATGGGTGGGTTAAATACATCAATCAAACTGGTATCGGAAACACCACCTGCTATGTTTATAACTCCGGCTATGCCAGTGGCTGTATAAGTTGGTAATAAATTATTGGGCGAGGGCAGATCTGTGTTGCCTTCAAATCCACCGTTAGCCTGGTAAGTTGATACCAGGGTGGGGTCTTCTGATACATCGTCGGTATAGGCTGCCTGCAATGCGGCAATGGACCCTGCTGAAGCGCCACCAACAATAATTTTAGTTGTGTCAATTTTATAGAGGTTTGCCGTAGCCGCATCTTTTTTAAAATAGCGTATGGCAGCTTTTAAATCACCCGAGGCTTTTACTACTGCATCGTTAATAAGCGGTGCACTGGAAAATACGGTTAACAGATTAAAAAAACTTGAGGATACCAGGCGGTAATCTATAGCTGCAGCAGTGTATCCTTTTTTTGCAAGCGCCATGCAAAAAGCATCCAGGTCGCTGCGCTGGCCCGAAATAAAACCACCACCAAACATTAATATTACGAGTGGTCGTTTGACAGCCGCATCTCCTGCCGGCTCATAAAAATCGAATTTTAGTATGTAATCAATTTGTGTGTTGGCAGAATAGTCTTTAGTGGAATTATACCCGTACGTTACGCCCACAGTTTTGGTAACATCGCTAAAAACATTATTGGTATACCTGCCCGTGCTACAATCGGGATTAGGTTGAGCGTTTGCTGAAACAAATAAAAATAAGACCACAATTGAGAATAGAATTTTATTCATAAAATAGTTTAATGGTGGCTTAAATCTAATATATAAGTTTGAAAGAATAAAGGCTTGTTTGTTGAAACCTTGCATTTTAATCTAAACCAAAACAGGCTAACCCCAATTAAGGAATTAACCTGTTTATAAAAACCCCCGAAGTTTACGCTACAGCTTTATAAATGTTGTTTGATATTGTTTGTTACCATCATTAACCTGGAAAATATATTTACCTGTTGGAAGCCATTGCACCGGAATTTGAATATGCGATGTGGCTTCTACCTTATAGCTTTTAAATAAGCTGCCTTGCAAGCTATCACAGGATATTGGTTGGTGTTAAAAAGTTCGTTTACTATAATGTTGGAGGAGGAAGAATGTAGCACCCTTACACCCAGCCGAAGAAACCCGGCTGAGGCAACATCGAATTGCGTGTAGCGTGTGCCGCTGTATCTAAAATCAAAACCTATATCATTCAAAGTTCCCGAACTGCTTATAAAAGTATTGGGGCCGATAAACTTTGTTGTTCCGCTACTCATATCCTCACCCAACACATTGGTGTTAAAAGTAAAGGGGTAAGAGGTGACATTGATAGGCTGAGCTATTGAAGTGGCAGTAAAACTGACAAGCAATGCTAGGGTGAGATACCTTTTCATAAACAGTACAGGTTTGTAAAATCGTTCTTATCAATACTTTGGCAAGTGCTAATCGTACCAGCAAATTGCATCAAAAAAACAATCGAAAATGCTTTCTAACCATTTGTCAGTTAGCAAACATTAATCGTGCGGTTATTGCTTTATGATGGTAGCCTGCTAAGCCTTTTGGCTATTGCTAACTTTTATAAAATACACACCGGGGACATAAGCTGAAACTGAAATTAATTACAACTTTGAGGGCCGTAGTTTTCTCCTTTGGCAATATGGTAATATCGCTTGCCATTCATATACAGTTTACCATCTTCTACCGTCACAGGTACCTCTTTTTCATCGCCGGTACTAAACTTAAACCTAATCATAACAACATCGTTGTTGTTGTATACCCACCAGGTTCCCTGGTCATCCTTATTGTCTTGCGTTATTTCACCCCCAATAGATATAGTGGATGACGAGTGAGAAAAGAAGTTTCCGCCGCTACAAAGGTCGAGCCACTCTTCGGTACGCATACCCTCTCCATTACTCCCTGAATTATACCTGGAGAAATCCATCAATCGATGATCAGCCAGTTCGTCAATATACGGTTGCAATGTTGAGTTCTGTGGTTCATTGTTAACCGGAGAGGTTGGCGTCGAGGGCTCCACAGGAGTTATTGAATTAGTATCGATCATTGGAATTTGTGGCGCTATGTATGGCTTCCTGGTTTGGGAAACCGTGCCTTCCGAAATAGTACTCGATTGTCTACAGCCTGACGAAAACTGAAACACAACCAGGGCAATAATTCCAATCAAATTTGCTATACTGAATGAAGAATTCTTTTGCATGGTAAGTATATAAATGTGCTCAGATTTTTTGAGTTTTCTGTTCGGTGTACATGTCGTAAAAGCTGTCGAAAAACAATTGTAAAAAACCAATAATAACAGCCAACCAGGTAAGGAAGCTGGCCTTAACCTCTAATGAAGCACTCCTATTTTTTAATCGCACCTTGTCATTCGACAACTTTAATAAGCTTGCTTCATAAGCCACGTTAAGTTTTTGAAAAACAACCAATGAACTATTGAAAGCCGTAATAAATTCATTTATGTTGTCTTCAGAAGCTGACTTTGAAAAAGCATCATCAATGGTTTGAATTTGTTCAGGGTTCAACCTGGCATCGTCCTGACCTAAGGATTCATTTATGCTCCTAATTCCATTGATAACTTCGTTCTTAAGTGGGATGTATAAAGGGGTGAATGTATGCCTGCTCTCCATTTGCATCAGCCCAAGCGTATTGTACATCATTGCCTGCGAAAAATTTGCTTTAGCCAGCAGGTAAAAAGATAAACCCGCTTCCATTTCTTTATCTATAACTGCTATTTTACCAGATATCCTTTCTATCTCTTTTCTATTCTCATTTACAAAAAATGTTGTAATAATAACAAGGCCGAAAGCAATGATGAATGATATTAATTTTCCTCTATTTTTTGGATTTTTGAACATGCTTATTTGTTTTTTATGCTCATTCTTTTTGTAAGTACTTTATCCAATAAATCAACCTGGAGTTTACTTACACATTTTTTGAAATGATTGTTCCTAACAAAAAACTGATGCTTAAGTCGTCCTCATTCATTTTGAGTTTTACCTGTTTTTCTAATTATTAAAAGGAAGTTTACATTATAAGATCTTCAAATACAGAGAAGCTTTCAGCCACAGCGAAGGCATTTATGCCAGCTATTACCGGGGCTTCGAATAGATTCTAAGGCTCCCATTCCCGCTTACAATCCGGTTACTGTTAATGTCGTTTGCATCGGCCGCGCTTCCTTTTGCTATGTAAAAAAGCTTGGCTGCGGTGTCAGCAGCGTCGCCAATATCTGCAGCATTCGCATTTCTTACTGCTTCATTAAAAGATTTATTGTTTTCCCAGCTTTGTAAAAATGGAATTAATGATACTTCTGAATCTGCATAAATGCCTTCAGAACCAGATACACAAGCAAAGCCGGCATCCAGCCACATATCGGCATGTGTATTTCCAAAACACGCAGTCGAAAAAACCATTCTAAATTTATTCCGCGTACTCTGCGGAATATCATGAAACGCTTTCAATACATCCTCCATTGTTTTTTTTCCATCTGCAAATACCACTTTAGATGAATGGCCGTGGGTGCAAAAAACAAGGTCGATCGCTTTTGTTGCGGCGCGGCTCCCCACCTCTATAAGCTTAGCTTTAAATTTTGCAAGGGTAGCATCGGCTCCAGCCAAAAGATGTAATGCCCTGTAATCGTTAAGCAAAACATTACTAACAGCGCCAGCAGAACCAGCCTCAATAAAGCCATAAAGCAGCCTCTCAGCTGGATTGTAATCAGTTTGCACCAAGTGCACAACCTGTATAATATCTCGAGCTGCTTTTTCTACGGGTTTTGAATAATTGGGCGGCAGCACAATAGGTAGAGAATTGTTTCCAACTCTTACAAAAGCTCCCTGGTGGTTTTGAGTACCATCAACAACTTCGAACTGAAGATTTAAGACATCCGGAATGTTAACTGGACCCAGCAAAGTATTCAGGACACCTTCTCTATCCTGCCACTCAGTTGAAGTGCCGGAAAATTTTCCATCTGCACTCGTAAGCTTGCTGAATATTTGATCAGATGAGCCACCCGGGCCCAAATCCAGATCCTTAATTTTTACCCTGATATTTTCAGCGGGCAAAAGGTCGGCGTATGATACACGTCCGTTAATTGAAAGACTTGCCATTTTTTAAAGTTTTTTAGTAGTTAATGATGTAAAGCTGGTGTCAAAAACAAATTTCTGCAATGACTAATTCTAGCTAAGCCACAATTGTTTTAGCTGCATAAAAAATTCCTTACAAGTGAGTAATCCCGCAACTCTTATGGAGCATGCAAAACCGGCAATACACACCGTTTACAGCCACCTCTACAAAAATTTTAGTATGACATTTAGGGGTGAAGATGAGAGAATAGATTAAATGAGCCGGTCTTTATGTGCACGGGCAAGAGCCTCGCCCATTGAGTGAACGTGCAATTTTTCGTAGACCTTTTTAACGTGGTTGTTTACTGTAAAATAACTAATGCCTAAATTGTCAGCAATCATTTTATAACTAAGGCCCTTAACCAAAAGCTTAAGTACCTCACTCTCTTTAGTAGTTAGGTTATAATTTGTATTTACTGTTTCATCTTTAAAATGCCTCATCACCTTTAACGCTATAGAAGGGCTCATACCGGCACCTCCTTTCATAACATCATCTATTGCGCCGGTTATTTGCTGTACTGAGGCGTTTTTAAGAATGTATCCCTCGGCGCCGGCCTGCAATGCGGCAAATATTTTATCATCATCGTCAAAAACAGTTTGGATAATTATTTTGATTGTAGGGTACGACTGCTTTATCATTCTCACTCCTGAAATACCATCTATGCCTGGCATTTCTATGTCCATTAAAATAAGGTCCGGAGCCAGTACGCTAAGTTGCTCAATTGCATTGTTGCAGTTTTCAAAACCACCCACATGTTGTAGCTCCAACGAAAAGGATAACAAGGCTTCGAGGCTTTCGCGACGCAGTTTGTTATCGTCATAAACTACAATTCTTGTCATTGTATAAAAGTAGTGCAGGGGTTTTTAGATAGTATGCCTAATAATAGCTATTGGATAAATACATTTTACAGTAGTGCCTTTGCCAACAGCAGAACTAATAGTACACGCACCTTTTATTTGCTGACTTCTTTGCAACATATTTTGTAAACCATTGCCTTCGGTAGTAACGGTTTGGTCATAGCCAATTCCATCGTCTGCAATAATTAATAAAACAGATTGATCAACCCGGCGAAGCGATATAGAAGCTGTAGTAGCTTTACTGTACTTGGCTATGTTGTTCATAGCCTCTTTTATTACCAGCAGTATATTTTTTCTTACCCGGGGGTTTTCAATACTGTTGTCAAGTTCCTCCTCAATATCAAAAATTGTATTAATGCCCTGCCCTGCCAACAATTCCTGGCTGTAATTTTTTACCCGGTTTATAATCGAATATTTTCCTTCCTCCACAGGTTTCAGGCTCCAGATAATGTCACTCATCCTGGAGGATAATGCCTTGCCCTGCAGCGAAATTTTATTCATCAATTCTTTCGACTCTACCTTTTTAGTTTCAATGATGTTGCCGGCCAGCTCACTGTAAATATGTATGCTGCTAAGCGTAGCCCCCACATCGTCGTGCAAATCGGCAATGATACGTTCCCGCTCAGTGGTAATAGCCAATTGCTTATCCAGCTTTCTTTTCAATTGCATACGATTGGTAACAAACATAAAAACCAAACCCATAATACCTACAAATCCAAAAAGTAAATTGGTTAGTGTTTTACCATTTTTTATTTTTTTATCGTTGGCAACATTGGTGGCAGTTAGCTGGTTAATAGCAACGTCTTTTTGTTTAAGGTTGTTGAGGGTATATAAATTATTACTCAGCTCAAGATTTTTAATGGTAAGTACACTATCCTTTACATGCTCCTTTAATTGCGTATACCGGTAAGCAGTTTTAAAATCGTTTTCGGTAATTGCAATTTCCGAAAGTGCCTGGTAAGCTAAAATTGCAGAGGCCGATTTATTATTCTTAGTGCCCCACCAAATACTGCTGTCGTAATACACTTTAGCCAGCGGCAGGTTTTTAAGTTTCATATAAGAATCACCCAGCTTTCTATAAAACAAATCCTGCTGGTATACCTCCCCTTTTACTTTTGATTCATACATGCTCAGCTTGTAATAATATAAGGCCGAATCGTATTTTCTCAAACCAAGGTATACATCTCCCAAACCGGTGTAGGTATAGATCATTCTATAACTGGTGGCTTTGAAATAAGGAGGTCGCATCAACAACAAATAATTTTCTTTGGCTGCTGCATATTGCTTCATTTCAATTTGCCAGTTAGCTACGGTTTGTAAACTTGTAGCGATGGCATTGTTACTTTTATGCTGTAGGGATATTTGCAAAGCGAGCTCAAAATATTCTTTAGCCCGCTCCATTTGATGTTGGTTTTGAAATATTTGGCCGAGGGCAATTTTTATATAAGGGGATTGCTCCTGCATTTTTTTGTCGGGCGAAATCTTGTACAGGCTATCAGCAATGGTAAAGAAACTTACGGCAGCTTGTAAATCACCCAAAGGAAGGTAGATGCGACCTTTTGTTTGGTACAAATTGGGTAGGTACGTGTTATTATTTATTCGGCCAATTGCTGCAAAGCTGGCATTGCAATAAAAGAGGGCACTATCGTAAACGGCTTCGTTTAGGTAAACATTGGCAAGCAGGTGCAATGCGTTTACAACGTTGTTACTGTCAGTTGGAGTGGGTGTATGAGAAAGGCAGGTTTTATACCACTTTTTTGCTTCGGGTAAATTACGGATTGACCAATAAAATTCTCCCAGGGCAAAAGCAAAGTCTGTCTTTTCCTGGTTCTTTTTACTTGTGTTATATTTTTTGATAGTTACGTCCGGGTCAAGTTCTTCTTGCTGCGAAAATGCAGGCACAAAAAAAATAATTAAAAAAAAGCAGCACAGTTTTTTAACTGACATTGGGTTGGTTTGAGGGTTACGCTGGCGCACCGGGTCGGGATAAATAAAAGTAAACGAAACACTACGACCATGCAAGCAGGCATTACCTGTATTTTAGAAAGCAAGTTTTTTTAAGAGGTTTTGAACAAGAAAGGAGAATATTTTTATTGATTGCACCATGGGTAAACATAAAAATAGCGTCT
>JBBQVY010000235.1:0-7399 GCA_038211085.1 Chitinophagales bacterium
TAAATTTTATTTTAGATAATGAGTTAAAAGCAAATTTTGTTGCCCCTACATTGTTATGTCCCCAGGACCCGGCAATCATCCGCGATACCAGCATTGGAAAAATTGTTTCTTACTTATGGGATTTTGGCAACGGCACCACCAGCACGCTAAAAAATCCATTGCCGCAAATGTACCCGGCACCTGTACGCACTGCCACGTATACTTTAAGACTTACTGTGCGCAATGCAAACAACTGTGTTGATACCATCAGCAAAAAAATGCAGGTGCTCAACAATTGTTTTATAGCAGTTGCATCGGCCTTTACGCCCAATGGTGATGGGTTGAACGATTACCTCTACCCCATTAATGCTTTCAAGGCAAACAACCTGCTTTTTGCGGTGTACAATCGCTATGGACAACTGCTGTTTAAAACAACAGACATGAACCATAAATGGGATGGAACCTTTAAAGGTTTGCCACAGGCTTCAGGCACCTATGTTTGGATGTTGCAATATGTACATGCAGATACAGGAGCAACAGTAAGTAAAAAAGGAACTTCTGTCTTATTAAGGTAAGCTTACATTTCAACCACATCAAAGCCATACCTTACCTGGCTCCAAAACTCATCCAGCTTTATTAAGCGCTGTTTAAAAAAGGAGATGAGTGCAGGCCAGTCTTCTTTATCAAAAATATTGACCCCTGCCAAATCTGTAAAAATGCGGCTCACCACCTTTCCTTCTTCAGTTACATGTAAACTCCACGTCCACTCTTCACCAAGCGTAGCGTGCAGTAATTTTTTAAACTGAAGCAGGTGATCGTAATACAATTTTTGAACATCCAATGCAGGATGTGTTAATGCTATAGCAACGGAGGCTATTGTTTGATCCGCTTCCATTTTAAAGTACAAATGCTTAACGCCGGTCTTGTAATTTATCCAGTTTATTTTTTCGCCTTCGGCAGAAGGTACCGGCGCCATATACTGGCCAAATGCTGTCCAAAACTCCTGGCTTGTTTGCGAAAACTCCTGCTTACTATACATAACTATGATTGGATTATTTATGGCACTTCAAAATTGAAAATAGAATACGCACACTGCAACACTTACCGTAACCTCCTCATCGTTCAAAAATATAAAAGCTTCAACATTCCTGAAAAAAGAAATCTTTAAAAAATCCAAACAGAATTATTTACTCACCTCAACAAACCAGGATTTTATTTTGTTTGATGCAATGAAACCGGTCAACCAAAAGTTAAATTCTCCGTATATTCATAGACTACTCCTAATACCATTTTATTGCCAGGCTCAAAAAATTATACCGCTAAAATTGCACATGCACTGCTACGAATTATTGCTTGTATCTTAATTATTATTTCTAGCCTAAGCACGGCAAAAGCTGATCATATTACCGGTGGCGAAATGTTTTATACTTCGTCTTTAAATGCAAATGGAAGTATTCAATATAGCATTACTTTAAAACTGTTTATGCGTTGCAACAGTGGCAGGCAGTTCAATAACCCGGCTGTAATTTCAATTTTCAACCGGTCTACCCATGCTCGGGTTACCGACATAAGTGTTCCCCTTTTAAATGAAGAAACCATACGGCTGAGCGATGCCGGCCCCTGCGTTACCAATCCGCCCGTGGTGTGTTATGTTATCGGTACCTATCGTTTTGATATTGCCCTGGAACCATCCGTTGATGGGTTTGAATTAAGCAGCCAGGTAAATTTCAGGATAGCGGGCATTTCCAATTTAACACAGGGCTATAGCAATACTGGCGCTACCTACACTGCCGAAATACCGGGAAACAGCCAGGTAGGTAACGGGCCTGTAAATAACAGCGCCAAATTTATTGGCAGCGACCTTGTAGTGGTTTGTGCCAACAACCGTTTTTCTTACAGCTTTGCTGCCAGCGATGCTGATGGGGATGTATTGCGCTACTCTTTTTGTAATGCGTACATTAGTGGCAATGCCAGCTTTAATAACAACAGCGTTCCACCACCTGATCCTCCTTATTTTTCCGTACCCTATGGCCCTGCTTTCAGTGGTTCGGCACCATTGGGCAACCAGGTAAGCATCGATCCTAAAACAGGGCTTATAACCGGCACTGCTCCACCTACCGGTGTGTATGTGGTAACGGTGTGTGTAGAAGAAATAAGAAATGGAATAGTGATTGCCACGCAACGAAAAGATTTGCAAATTGCCATTGCTGCCTGCGATATTGCTGCTGCTGAACTAAAGCCTGAATACCAGTTATGCCGCGATACAAAAACCATTTCCGTTACCAACCTATCCACTAGTGTATTGATCCGTTCGCAAAATTGGATGATCACTTCTGCCGCAGGCACGCAAATTTTTGAAACAACGGGTACTAAACTTGACTACACTTTTGCTGACACCGGCCTTTATACCATAAAGCTGGTTATCAACCGTGGGCAAAGCTGTTCAGATTCTACAAAAGCAACCGTAAGGGTTTATCCCGGCTTTAAACCTGCATTTACATTTTCAGGTATCTGCTTTACAAAACCTACCAACTTTACAAATACTTCCACCACAGTTTATGGAAGTATGCAAGCTTACCAATGGGACTTTAACGATTCCGAATCAGATGCAGATACTTCATTAATAGCCAATCCCTTTTATACTTATAAGTCGATGGGGCCGAAGTTTGCAGTGTTAACCGCATTTAATACAAACGGCTGTATAGATACTGCCAGCAGACTGGTGCCCATTTATGATAAGCCACCTTTAAATTTTGGATTTAGAGACACGCTCATATGCAATAAGGATTCGCTGCAGTTACTTACAAATGGTAATGGCACTATTCAATGGAACCCATCTCCTACGTTGCTTAACCCTTCCTCTCCCTCCCCTATTGTTTTTCCAAAAGTCAGCACGTGGTATTATGTTACCCTCAACGACCAGGGCTGCATTAACCGCGACTCCGTTAGGGTAAGGGTTACTGATAAGGTAAACCTGCTTGCTATGGGGGACACGGTTATATGCCAGGGCGATGCCATTCAACTAAAATTGGTTTCTGATGGATTTAAATTTTCATGGACACCGGCAGCTAATTTTATCAATCCACTTATAGCTAATCCTTTTGCAACTACAAATAGTACCACGGTGTACGAGGTTACAGCAGCTATTGGCAGTTGCAGTGCAAAAGACCAGGTGATGGTGTCCACTGTTCCATATCCTGCAGTAAATGCCGGGGCAGATACTATGTTATGTTTTAACACAAGAGGCCAGTTAAATGGAAGTACAAACGGCAGTTCATTTAAATGGTCACCATCAATTTATGTAAGCAATTCTACTATTTTAAACCCCTTTGTTTTGCCAGCTAAAACCACCGCTTTTATTTTAACAGCTTACGATAAAAAGGGCTGCCCAAAACCGGGCGTCGACACGGTAATGGTTATGGTATTACCAAACATAAATGCATTTGCCGGAGACGATACTGCCATTATTATTGGGCAGGATCTGCAACTGCATGCAACGGGTGGTACAGGGTATGTTTGGTCGCCTACAATTGGAATAAATGCACCAAACATTGCCAACCCAATAGCCCGCTTTAATGAGCCAACGGAAGGTATGCGCTACCAGGTGTCGGTATATAACCAGGCGGGGTGTGTAGATACTGCATCTTTCTTTTTAAAAGTATACAGCACATTACCATCGGTGTTTGTTCCTTCAGCATTTACACCTAATAATGATGGCAGGAACGACCTGCTGCGACCCCTTTCGGCAGGCATTAAAAGCCTCGATCATTTTAGCATTTACAATCGTTGGGGCCGGCTTGTGTTTACCACCCGCCAACAGCTACAGGGTTGGGATGGATCTATTAATGGTGTGCCGCAAGGAACGGGAACTTTTATATGGTCAGTTCAAGCCATCGATTACCTGGGGCATGCTTATAACAGGCAGGGAACTGTAATATTACTGCGATAGGCTTACAGGTATCTCCTTTACAAGAATTAGTAGAAAATTGAACAAATATGTTCGTATGAATATTAAAAAAAGTATTATTGCTACTACTAATTGCAGGCCTGCATCTTAACTATTCTCCTTAGTGTTAATGCTTCACCGGTAATTATTTGTTACAGGTTTTTTGTCGTTTTAAATTCATTTTATACATACATAAATTAAGAACCAATGGGCGATTTGCAGATTAAAAAACAACCCAAAAAATACGATGCAGTTATTGTAGGCTCCGGCGCCGGGGGCGGAATGGCTGCTTACGTTTTGGCAAATGCAGGTTTAAAAGTATGCCTTATCGAGGCCGGTCCTGAGTTTGACCCGGCCAAGAATTCTTCTCAAATGAAAAATGCCTGGGAGTCTCCACGCAGGGGTGCCAGTACTAAGTTCAGGCCCTTTGGCGATTTTGATGCAAGCTATTGGGGCTGGCAAATTGATGGCGAACCTTACACGCATAGTGGCAATACAAAGTGGGAATGGTGGCGTGCAAGAATGGTGGGCGGCCGTACCAACCACTGGGGTAGAATCTCATTACGTTTTGGTCCAAAGGATTTTAAAAGAAGAAGTATTGATGGCCTGGGTGATGACTGGCCAATAGGTTATGAAGACGTAAAACCATACTACGATAAAATTGATAAACTGATAGGGGTGTTTGGCACCAACGAAGGTTTGCCCAACGACCCTGATGGCTTCTTTCTTCCCCCACCAAAACCGAGATTGCACGAGATGTTTGTTAAACGTGCTGCAGGTAATATTGGCATTCCGGTCATTCCATCCAGGCTTTCCATATTAACCAAGCAGATCAATAAAACCAGGGGAGCCTGTTTCTTTTGTGCCCAGTGTGGCCGCAGTTGCAAGGTGTATGGCGATTTTTCCTCTTCATCAGTATTGGTAAATCCGGCCCTGCAAACAGGTAATGTTGATTTGGTTACCAATGCCATGGCCCGCGAAGTATTGACAGACAAAGAAGGTTTGGCCACCGGTGTATCGTATGTTAACAAAGAAGACATGACGGAGTACCAGGTATCGGGCCGTACTGTAATACTAGCAGCCAGTGCCTGCGAAAGTGCCCGTTTAATGTTAAACTCAAAATCGCCCCGCTACCCCAATGGAATTGGTAATTCAAGTGGAGTTGTTGGTAAATACCTGCACGATTCTACGGGTGCCGATATGGGTGGCATTATACCCGAGTTGTTCGACCGCAAACGCTACAACGAAGACGGCGTGAATGGTATGCACGTATACACGCCCTGGTGGCTGGACAATAAGAAATTGGATTTTCCCCGTGGATACCATATTGAATATGGTGGTGGTTTTGGTATGCCTTTGTACGGTTTTAACTGGGGCATAGAAAATTTAAACGGAGACCATAAAATAAAAGGACAGCAAAAAGAAGCCGGTGGTTATGGTGCCAGTTTAAAAGAAGACTACCGGTATTTTTTTGGTGCACACGTAGGCATGGCTGGCCGTGGAGAGGGCATAGCAAGAGAAGACAGTTATTGCGAGATTGATCCAAGTGTGGTAGATAAATACGGTATTCCAGTGCTTAGGTTTCATACGGAGTGGAGCGATTACGAAATTAACCAGGCAAAACACATGAAGGAAACTTTTAAAGAAATATTACACAGCATGGGTGCAGAGGTAACCTGGGGTGGAGATGCTACTAAAGAAAACAATTACGGCTTGCATACACCAGGCAACATTATTCACGAGGCAGGCACAGTACGTATGGGTAACGATCCACGTAAATCGGCATTGAATAAATACAGCCAGTCGCATGATTGTAAAAACCTGTTTAATGTTGATGGCGGACAGTTTGTTTCGCAGGCTGATAAAAACATTACCTGGACCATCCTGGCTTTATCAATGAGGGCATCGGAGTACATAGTGGATCAGTTGAAGAAGCAAAACATATAAGGTTGAAAAATGCAGTACTTTGTAATTTAAAAATATCCGATATGAGTTTTATAGATCAACACCGGTCGCAAATTGTGCAAACCATGGAGAAATATGGTGTTGAAAAAGCCTTTGCATTTGGCAGTGCAGTAAAGGATACAATGGACGTGGATAGTGATGTTGATTTAATTATCAAATTCAAGGATGAATTAGATTTTGTTTCCTATTCAGATAATTATTTTGCTCTTGCAAACGAGCTTGAACGAATTTTGGATAAGCCGGTTGATTTAATTACTGAAAGAACCATCAAAAACCCTTATTTATTGGAAAACATAAATAGCCATAAGGTTACACTGATATGACTATTGAAGAAAAGAAGTTACTAAGTGACATCAAAGAATGTATATATGCAATTGATGAACATTTAAATCGGAGAAGAGTTTTTTCAGAATATCAAGCGAATAAAACACAACGCCGTGCCGTGGAAAGAGAGTTTGAGATTATTGGTGAGGCAGTAAATAATCTTTTAAAAGTTAATAAGCAAATACCATTAGCCTATTCGCGAATTATAGTTGACTTACGTAACAGAATTATTCATAATTATGACACAGTTGACGAAATCATTATTTGGAAAATTATAATAAAGGATTTGCCTAAATTATTGATTGAGGTTGAAGACCTGTTGAATGCTGATGACTAAGAATTTTACACTTTTAATCACACTGATATTATTTTAAACTTAATAAAATGGACAGAAGAAAATCGATAAAAACAATGCTTGTAGGTACCGTTGCTACCGGCGTATTAGTTGAAGCCTGTAAAAACACAGATAACAAAACCGCGGCAACTACTGCAGCAGCTCCCTTTGATAACGCAGACAGGATGGTTGAAGAAATAGCCAATAATAAAAGGCTTCGCGAAGCAACTTTTTTTACACCCGAAGAGATGGCAACCATTACCGTTTTGGGTGATATCATTATACCAAAAGATTCAATAAGCGGTAGTGCCTCGGAGGCTAAGGTGCCGGAATTTATTGAGTTTATTGTAAAGGACATGCCCGAACACCAGGTACCCATGCGTGGAGGCCTGCGCTGGTTAGACCTGCAGTGTTTAAACCGTTTTGATAAGCCGTTTGCAAATTGTACAAGCCAGCAACAAATTGAGCTTGTAGACCAGATAGCCTATCCTAAAAAAGCAAAGCCAGCAATGCTACAGGGTGTTGCGTTTTTTAGCCTGATGCGCAACCTGACTGCAAGCGGTTTTTATACTACAGAAATGGGTTATAAAGATGTAGGTTATGTAGGCAATCGCCCCAATCAATGGAACGGCGTTCCGGATGATGTATTGAAGCAATATGGAATGAGCTACAGCGAAAAGGAATTGAAGGAATGCATAAGTTTTGATAAGGTGTAATGGCAAAAGTGACTTAACTATAGACCGGTTACATTATTAAATTAACTAACAGAAAGGCCTCCACAACAGGGGTCTTTTTTATTACTGAGCCAGGCATAAAAAGGGAAAGATGTTCATAAAAACCCGTTCGCTAAT
>JBBQVY010000236.1:0-7337 GCA_038211085.1 Chitinophagales bacterium
TACCGGTGATTTAAATTTATTTTCCTGAATGGAGTCGATAGAGAAGATTTT
This sequence comes from Chitinophagales bacterium, assembly GCA_038211085.1. Classification (GTDB taxonomy): domain Bacteria; phylum Bacteroidota; class Bacteroidia; order Chitinophagales; family Chitinophagaceae; genus Segetibacter. The sequence continues at coordinate 52 of JBBQVY010000236.1, forward strand.
AAACGCAGTAAGATCCCCGTTACTCTTTAGTGCATAAAAGGTACTGTCAAATAAAGACAGGTCTTCATAGTCCCCGTTTTTAGAAAATTTCCATTTTTGTATATCAATCTTCTTCCTGAGAAAAATTTTGTAGAGGTAACCGGCTTCATCAATAATTGAAAAAACACTACTGTCCTTTTTATAAAAATAAAGGCCTGATATTTCATCGAGCTCGCCCTTAAGTTTAATGGTAGTAGGTTTAGTAATATCATAACCGGGTATGGTGCTATATTTATTTTTTGAACTCTTTGTAGTACAGCTTACCGCCAATAAAAGAATAAAACCAATGCAAAATTTGCCTTTAAGTAACATATACAATTATCGGTTTAAGGTTTTATGAGGTAGCATAATAGTCAAAACTCTTGCCGTTACAATAGTATTTTAATTGATGGTTAACAGCTACTTAACCTGTGTTGCTTAAAGATACTGGGGAATTTAGTCTACAGCAAATAAGAGGTTAACCTAACTATTTTTATAAAATATTTTTATGATTGTATAGGTGGTATAACAGCATCTTTACAATTCAATATCTTCAATTCATGAGATTATTTCTGCCATTTGTACTACTGTTGATTGCAATCAAACCCCGGGCCCAACAAAATATTCCTTCTTTTTATTTTACTAAAACCACGGGTAAACTGCCCATGCTTTCTTACGGTATGGGAAAAGATCGCTTAGGGGGAGCAAAGCTGGGTATCCTGGACACGGGAGTAGTACTGAAAGTTATTGACTCACTTAAAGAAATGTTTGTTGTAAAGCTTGCCAATAACCATACTGCCTATATTGATAAGAGCGCTGTAAAAATTGATACTACCTTAAAATCAAGGCCTTTTTATTTAACCAATTCGTGGCTGGTTAAAGGCGACAATGTGTATGATTATGTTAGTATAAATATGGATGAACGATTGCCATATAAAAGTTGGATGGAGATAAAACCATCTAAGATCATGCTGGATCTGTACGGTGTACAAAGCAACACCAATTGGCTTACCTCTTTAAAAAGTGTAAAAGAAATAGACGATGTTTATTTTAACCAGGTTGAAGACGATGTTGTAAGGGTAACCATTGATTTAAAACACCAGCAACACTGGGGATATTCAATTTATTACACTGGCAACAATCTTACTATCAGGGTACGCAGGCAACCAGAAGTTGTGAGCTTTAAAAAACTGCGAATTGCTGTGGATGCAGGACATGGTGGATCTAACCTGGGGGCAACAGGCATTAAAAGTAACACCTTCGAAAAAGATTATACGCTAAGATTTGCAGAAGAGTTGCGCTCTTACCTTGTATCTAAAAAAAGTACGGTAATTATGACACGTACCAGTGATACGAACCTGTTGAATACAGACCGCATTCTCCTGATGCAAAAGGAGATGCCGGACCTGCTTATCAGCCTGCACCTGAACTCCTCGGCTAATGCAGCAATTAAAGGTGTAAGCACCTATTACAAACACATAGGTTTTAAACCTTTAACCAGCAGTATTCTTACCCGTATGCTTGAGCTTAATTTGAATGAGTTTGGCAACGTTGGCAACTTCAATTTTGCCTTGAATGCTCCAACCGATTTTCCCAATTCGCTGGTTGAAATTGCTTTTATAAGTAATGTAGACGATGAGAAGAAAATTTTAGACCCACGGTTTCAAAGGGCTGTTGCCAAAAAAATATACAGGGGAATAAGGGATTGGATTAAGTCCATAAATAATTAACCGTTCTGTAGGTTCATGCCTGCTGCATCATCAATAAACCACATCAGGTTTTTACTAACCGGTTGTATTAATTGCGAAGGAAATAGATTAGCCGGTCCATTTATTACTTTTTGCAGCATTTGTGCCTTGCCCTGCCCTGTTATTAAAAAGATCACTTTGTCTGCTCTGTTTACAACAGGTTCTGTAAGTGTTATTCTATAGTTTCGTGCGTCATCAATCAACACTTCACTCACCCATTTTGATCGTTCATTTACAACATCCGTTCCGGGAAAAAGTGACAGCGTATGTCCATCATCGCCCATGCCTAATAAAACCAGGTTAAAGGTGTACGGCTGCCCGTCAAAATATTGGTGAAGCAACGCTTCATAAGCTTGTGCAGATTCTAGCGGAGATACATTTGTTTGCATAAAATGTACCTGGCCTGCAGGAATGTTGATGTGCTGTAACAACGTCCTATCTACCATGGCAGCATTGTTTCTTTCGTCATCAAAAGGCACATAGCGCTCATCATCAAAAAATACATGCACCCTGGACCAGTCAATTTTGGAAGCATATTCTTTTGCAAGCAACTCGTAAAAACTTTTTGGAGTGCTTCCACCGGATAATGCAATGGTGTACCGATCCTGGTTATGTAACACCTGTTGAATGTCTGTAACCAACCATTCGGCCAGGCCTCTATTTACCTCGCTTACTGTTCTGTATTGATGGATCGCATTGTTCATTCTACATCTTTTGAGCTGTTTACATTTACCCAGTTACGACCATCCCTGGCTATCAATGCTTCCGCATCTTCGGGGCCCCATGAGCCGGGTGCATAATTAGAAAAATCCATTGGCTCCCTCGTCTCCCACGTTTCAAGAATAGGCATAATTATATCCCATGCTGCTTCTACCTGGTCGGCACGCATAAAGTGAGTAGGGTTGCCTTCCATAACATCCAACAAAAGTGTTTCGTAAGCCTCGGGTTCTAAACCATCAAACTCATTTTTGTAATTAAAGATCATATCAACCGGGTGCAGGCTCATTTCGGGCCCGGGACGTTTGGCCTGGAAACGAAGGCGAATATCCATCTCGGGCTGTATGCTTATGGTTAAGCGGTTTGGTCGCCACGTTTGTGTTGCCACTTCGGGGAAAGCATAGTCTGGCGCAGGTTTAAATTGGATGGTTATGCGACTTGCCTTTTCGTGCATACGCTTACCCGTACGTACATAAAACGGAACACCCTGCCAACGCCAGTTATCAATGTAAAACTTTACAGCAGCAAAAGTCTCCGTGTTACTGGCAGGATTTACCTTAGGCTCCGAACGATAAGCCTCCACCTTTTCACCTTCCATCCAGCCGGCAGTATACTGACCACGAACGGCCATCTTGTTTACATCTTCTTTCCTTATCCTCCTGATTGCATTTAAAACATCCACTTTTTTATTGCGTATTTCATCCGGTTTAAAAGATACCGGCGTTTCCATTGCGATCATACAAATGAGCTGCAGAATGTGGTTTTGTATCATATCTCTTAAGGCACCGGAAGTATCGTAATAATTACCCCGGCCTTCTACACCAACAGTTTCTGAAACAGTGATCTGCACATGGTCTATATAAAAGCGATTCCAGGTTGGCTCAAACAATGCATTTGCAAAACGAAGCACCAATATGTTTTGTACCGTCTCTTTACCCAGATAGTGATCTATTCTAAAAAGTTGTTCTTCTTTAAAATAAGTAGTCAGCAATTTGTTGAGTTCTTTGGCATTCTCCAGGTTATGACCAAAAGGTTTTTCTATAACTAACCGAATATAGCTCTCATCGCTGCACAACTTTAAATTAGCCAGTTTTTGCGCTATGCCAGGTACCAGTTGTGGGGCTACTGCCATGTAGAATATAACATTCGGAATCTTGTTATATGCTGCTTTTTTCTCAGCAACAATTTTGTCGATCTTAATATAATTTTTAGAATCATCTGCATCAAAAACCAGGTACGAAATGTGCTTTGAAAAATCTTTCCATTTGCTACCATTCTCACCTTTTCGTCTGGAAAACTCCTGTATGCCTTTATGCAAAAATTCACGGTAAGACTTATCGACATATTTGGTTCTGCCCAAACCATAAATGGTAAAATGCTCAGGCATTAAATTGTCGATAAACAGGTTGTAAAGTGCAGGAGAAAGTTTACGGTGATTAAGGTCGCCGCTTCCTCCAAATATGAATAAGAGGGTTGGAGCAATGGGGTCTTTAACTTTCATATATTATGTATTGTGCCGTGGGGCTAATAGAACATTGTTCTTTATAGAACAGAATAGTACATCCTGTAGCGAAAGGATTAATCTTAAGATTGTTTATGCCATAGGGTATGAAAAATGCCGGGCCTGTCGGACCTTTCGTAAGTATGTGCACCAAAAAAATCACGCTGTGCCTGTAACAGGTTAGTGGGTAACCGCTCTGTAGTATAAGCATCAAAATAGTTTAACGATGCCATAAGACCTCCCACAGAAATACCCCGGTTTACTGCTTCAATTATAACATTCCTTGTGCCCTGCTGCGACTGGTTAACAAGGGTTATTATGGAAGGATGTAACAAAATATTAGGGGTGTTGCTATCATCACTAAATACAGTATCGAATGTCGAAAGTAAGGAGGAGCGAATGATGCAACCACCTTTCCAAACATTTACTACTTTTTGCAAAGGGATGTCCATCAAAAGTTCTTTTGAAGCGACCTGCAACATCGCCAGTCCCTGCGTGTAACTCATCAATATTCCAAAAAATAAAGCATCATGCACAATGCTGATCCATTCTTCTTTATCAATTGTTTCTGAGCCATTATTTTTTGGATACAATTTAGCGGCTTCTGTTCTTTGGGTTTTTAAAGAAGAGATGTTGCGCATGGTAACAGCAGTATCAATTGAAGGTATGGGCACTGCTATGTTCATGGCATCCTGCGAGGTCCATTTACCGGTGCCTTTGGCCCCTGCCTTATCCAATATCAGGTCAACCACATATTGCCCGCTCTCTTCCTCTTTCTGAAGGAATATATAAGATGTGATCTCCACAAGGAACGATTGCAGGTCTCCTTTATTCCAATTGTCAAACACAGTAAAAAGCTCTTCGTTGGTAAAGCCGGCAACATGTTTCAAAATACCGTAGCACTCACTAATTAATTCCATGATGGAATACTCTATTCCATTGTGTACCATCTTTACATAATGACCTGCTCCGCCCTTACCCAGGTAATCTACACAAGGCACCCCATTTACTTTTGCGGCAATGGATTCAAACAACGGACGCAAGTATTCATAAGCATCCCTATCGCCACCCGGCATAATGCTGGGGCCTATCCTGGCACCTTCTTCTCCACCGGAGATACCTACACCCATAAAATGAAGTCCTTTTTCATTACAGGTCTCAACGCGTCTTAATGTATCGGTAAAATGAGAGTTACCTCCGTCAAGTATAATATCACCGGGTTTTACAAAGGCAGAAAGACTGCCGAGCACATCATCAACTGGTCTGCCTGCCGGCACCAGCATCATGATCTTGCGGGGCACTTTTAAAAGTTGAACCAACTCCTCCACATTGTTTACTCCTTTTACGTTTGTATTGGCTACTGCCTGCTTTTCAAGGGCAGCAGTTTTGTCGGGATTAACGTCGTAACCAAGCACCGCATAACCATGGTCTGCCAGGTTTAATAAAAGATTGCTACCCATAACACCCAGGCCAACTATTGCAAAATCAAATTGAGCATTATCCATAATAAGCCATTTTATAATTTGGGTTTAAAAGTAACTAAAATGAAAAAAGCATTTCATAATAGTTAGCTCCATCTTAATATCAATCGATAGAAACCCGCCATTAAATCACCTACCTATCTGCATTACTTAAACGAGAACAGAAGTTTAAAAGAGGTTATTCTCCCATGACCTTCTTCCATAACTCGGGAATGCGTTTTACCCAAACCAGTTCACGCTTTTTTACGCCTGCCTCATTCACAGGTGATCCCCAGTAAGCCTTCCCGCTTTCAAGGTCACTACCTACTCCGCTCTGTGCAAACACCACAGCATTGGCACCGATAGTTAGGGTTTTACTTACGCCTACCTGTCCCCAAAGTATTACGCCGTCTTCAATGGTTGTGCCCCCGGCTATGGCAACCTGTGCAGCAAAAAGGCAATTCTTACCAATAATATTATCGTGGCCTATATGCACCATGTTATCAAGTTTGGTGCCTTTGCCGATGATGGTTTCTGCGGTCACCCCCCGGTCAATCGTACACCCTGCACCAATCTCTACATCATCTTCTATCACCACATTACCACAGCTCTTCATTCGCTTGTACCATACCTCACGATTCTTTTTGGTATTGTAGTAAAAACCATCGCTGCCTATCACGCTACCTGCCTGTATTACTACGTTGTTACCAATGCTGGTATAATCCAATAAACTAACATTAGCATGTATAATGCAGTTGGTTCCAATAGTAACCTGGTGGCCTATAAAAACATTAGGCATTATTACAGTTCCTTCGCCAATTTGTGCTGTGTCACTAACAGCCTTATTTGCTGGTTGAAAGGGTCTGAAATGATCGGCAATTTTAAGGTAGGCTTCAAAGGGATCGTCTACAACAAGTAACGCTTTGCCTTCGGGTACAGAAACCTCTTTGTTATTAATGATGATGAAGCTTGCCAGGCTTTTTAAGCACTTGTTATAATACTTTGGATGATCCACAAAAACAAGATCACCGGGCTCTACGCGATGTATCTCGTTAATGCCTGTTGCCATAGCAGCAGGGTTGCCAATAACCTCCGCATTTATAAGTTGAGCGACCCATTGCAAACTAACCGGTTGAGGAAATCTCATGCTTTAAAATTTTGGGTAAAGTTAAGCAGCTAAGGCATGAGGCAGACGAACCAGGATGATGATGTTGTAGGTATTTTAGAAGAAAGTACGAGGGGTATATCCAATGCACAATGCTGCTTACCTGGTAACTATTAACGGGCTTTTGATAGCCGATAAAAACATAAGGTTACAACACTCACTTTCACTATACTCATTGCTTCACTTGCTTTATGTGTTAGAACACAAACTTTAAGGTTGTTGGATGATAGATTTATAAAAATACTTTAAGCTTCATTGAACCTCTGTTTTTAAAAAGTGAGATGTTGATTTTATTGGAGATGCCTGCTTATAGCTATCTGTTAAGTATGGCTATATATCAAACCTTGATAAGCTGAAACCCTGTATTCATCAATGTTTCAGCTTATACATGTTGTAAGGCTTCATTATAAATGTAAAGTTCATAACGTACATAAAGTATACATTTCGCAAAGCAAAACGAACATCATTATTGACCCTTATCAACACTCAAAAAAAAAATGTGAATAAAATTGTTTGAGAAATTTTTTGTGTATGAAAAAAGTATTTTTAATATTGTGTAAGGAAATTTATTTCCTGCTACTTACTAACCCATCCATATATCAAAGCCCGGCTACTTACCGGGCTTTTTTAATGCCCCTATGTCACGATATTTTACCATATACAAACCCTTCCAGGTG
>JBBQVY010000237.1:0-7279 GCA_038211085.1 Chitinophagales bacterium
GTTGGCGTTGCACTCGTACTTTTTATAATGGGTGTGTTAGGTTGGATGTTTTTAAATTTTAAATCGGTCGGCAATTCGTTTAAAGAAGATATTAGGATTAGTGCTTACCTGCGTACACTTAATAAGGATACGATTGGTATGGTTAAGCAATTTATTACCAGCAAGCCTTATGCAAAGAATGTTACCTACGTAAATAAGGATACTGCAAAACTGATCTGGAGTAAAGAGGGCAATAACGAAGACTGGGCTAAGATACTTGACTACAATCCCCTGCCCGAGAGTATAGATTTTTACCTGCGTTCAGATTATGTAAACCAGGACAGTCTTGCTAAAATTTCGGCTGACATTATGAAAGTTTGGGGTAACCATGTGGATGAACTGCAATACCCCCGAACACTGGTTAACAATCTAAATGAACGTGCTTCAAAATTGGGATTGATCTTTATTGTAGTGGCCGTTTTGCTTTGTGCAATTGTTATAGTAAGTATTGATAATACCATAAGACTGGCCATGTATAGCAACCGCTTTTTAATAAAAACCATGCAAATGGTGGGTGCTACACGAAGCTTTATTGCCAAGCCTATGAACCTAAGGGCAGTACTTAATGGATTGATTAGTGCAGGTATTGCTATCCTATTATTATTCATTTTAATCCAGTGGGCTGAGAGACAGTTTCCGCAATTAAGCGTTATACGCGATACCAAACTTACCCTGATACTTTTTGGTGGATTAATATTGGTGGGCGTTGGCATTTCGTTATTCAGCACACACCGCAGCGTTATAAAATACCTGAAGATGAGTTTGGATGATCTTTATTAAGTTAACCCATTCACCACAGCTTTTGAAATTTGATTATTATTGCAATCCTTAAAATTTTTACATGGCCGAGAAAAAAATAGTTGTCACTCCTAATGCTGCAACAACTACCACCGTTAAAGAAACTGTAACTAAACCCATTATAGTTAAGCTGCCTTTGTTTGAAAAAGAGAATTACATGTGGATGGCTATTGGAGCTGCAATTATTATGCTGGGCATGTTTTTAATGTCGGGTGGAAAAAATACAAGTGCCGACCAGTTTGATTACAAACTTGTTTATAGCACTACAAGAATTACCATAGCCCCTATCCTGATACTATTAGGATTATTGGTTGAGATATATGCAATTTTTAAAAGACCCAAGGTTCACCAACAATAATTTCCTAAGTAAATCTGTTATCAGGCGGTGATGTTTCATCGCCTTTTATTTTACTATTACATTTTAAGTATATGACTCTTTTTGAAAGCATAGTTATAGCAATTATTGAAGGACTTACCGAGTTTTTGCCCATATCATCCACGGGACACATGATAATTGCCGAAAGATTTTTGATGTTGCCAAAAGACGATGCATTTACGCAACTTTTTACAGTAGCTATACAGTTGGGAGCAATTTTAAGCGTAGTGGTTTTATACTGGCGAAAATTTTTCGACTTCAGTCGTTGGCAGTTTTATTTAAAACTGGTAGTGGCTGTTATTCCTGCCCTTGTTTTAGGTTTCTTGTTTAGCGACAAAATAGACAAACTGCTGGAAAGTCCTTTAACAGTAGCTATCAGCTTATTGCTGGGAGGGATTGTTTTAATATTTATTGATAAGTTTTTTACTCACCCCATCATAAGAGAAGAAGAAAGGATCAGTTTTGGAAAAGCGTTTATTATTGGTATATGGCAATGCATTGCAATGGTACCGGGTGTAAGCCGGAGTGCTGCATCAATTATTGGGGGTATGCAACAGCGATTGACCCGCAGCCTGGCTGCTGAATTTTCGTTCTTTTTAGCTGTACCCACCATGGCTGCAGCCACCGGATACAAACTGCTTAAAACATTTAAAGAACACCCCGAGGTATTAAAGGATACCAACAACCTTAAACTACTTGGCATAGGTAACCTGGTAGCATTTATTGTAGCCTTATTGGCTATAAAATTCTTTATTACTTTTTTGCAGAAATATGGCTTCCGTTTATTTGGCTGGTACCGTATAGTGGCAGGGGCTGTATTACTAGTGCTACTTTATATGGGTTATTTGAATTAGGACAATCTTAAATTATCCCTATCTATTTTTATCTCTTTATTCGGATAGATGTTCGTTTTCACTCCCCAAGTAAAAACAAAAATTATTCAGCAAACATTCATTTAGTTTAAGCCTTTCCGCTTAACAAAGCTGCCTGAACTTGAATTGGTAGATGTGTTTTATAAATGAATTCAGAACTCTTTACCTCTCGCAAATTGAATGGCAGGTAAAAGTCTTTGGCTTCAAAAGTTCTATGCTCAGGCCGTGTGGCCTCGTTATTGCGCCAGGACTCCACCCGCTTCTTTCAGAAACTGCTTCGCATGTTTCTGAATTCCTTCGCTGCGCTTGGCACCGAACCGGCTGATGTCCTTCTGCAATAACTGGTATCAGGTAAGGCTGATATATAAGGAGTTTGAAACTTCACTTTATTGAAGAATAAGCAACGATGCCTTTGAATACTTAACAACGTTTGCAGCAATTTCATTCTGCGAGATTTGAAAACAATTCAATTTACGGGGTAAGGAGTTCTGGAATTATTATTTCCATGCCATTAGAGTAGCAGCCTTACAAGCATTGAAATATAATATCTTTAAAACCACAAAAAGCCATACATGCAAACTGCAAGTAAAAGAGTTATAAACGGATGGGCTATGTACGATTGGGCCAACAGCGTTTATAATCTTGTAATCACTACTACTTTTTTTCCTATTTACTTTTTAGGTATTACCAAAGCTGCCTACGGCGAAAACAGTGTACCACTATTTGGCAGGCTATTTAAAAACTCTGCTTTGTATGACTATACGTTAGCTGTTGCTTACCTGGCAATCGCCTGCCTGTTGCCTATACTTTCTTCGGTGGCTGACAGTCGGGGAAACAAAAAAAAGTTCATGCAGTTTTTTTGCTATATCGGTTCTGCCGCATGTTTTGGCCTGTATTTTTTTGGCGGCGCTCAACCTAACGTGGGGTTGGCAATTGGCTTGTTTGCCATTGCTGCTATTGGTTATGTGGGCAGCCTGGTATTTTACAACTCCTACTTACCCGAAATAGCAGCACCTGAAGATCGTGACAGAATATCTGCCAAAGGCTTTGGTATGGGTTACATAGGCAGCGTTATACTTCAATTATTAGGATTTGGTCTGGTACTTTATTTTGGTTCAAAAGGTGATGATACCACAGGACCAAGAGTTACCTTTTTATTGGTGGGATTATGGTGGGCTGGGTTTGCACAAATAACATTTGCCCGCCTGCCTGCATCCGTTCCTGCTTCAAGAGAGCAAAGCGGTAATTTTTTAACCGATGGTTTTCGCGAATTAAGAAAGGTGTGGAGTCAAATGAAATCTATGCCCGTTCTTAAAAGATACCTGTTTGCATTTTTCTTTTACAGCATGGGTGTACAAACGGTTATGCTGGCTGCAAGTTTATTTGGTAAACAGTTATTAAATCTTGATGATACCAAACTGATACTAACGCTGGTTGTAGTGCAATTAGTGGCTGTAGTTGGCGCTTATGTAATGGCAAAACTTTCTGCCCGCTTTGGTAACCTTACGGTATTAATAAGTGTTGTGTTTTTATGGATAGGCATTTGTATTGCAGCTTACTTTATTGCCAATGCTGCCGAAGCCGGTATTAATGCTGAAGTTGGCTTTTATTGTCTTGCATCTGCTGTTGGATTGGTAATGGGTGGCATACAATCTTTAAGCCGGTCAACCTATAGTAAGCTAATGCCGCAAACCCATGATACGGCGTCATTCTTTAGTTTTTATGACGTAACAGAAAAAGTGGCCATTGTTATTGGCCTTTTCAGCTTTGGATATATTGATGAACTGATTGGAATGAAGTTTAGTGTACTTGCCCTTATTGTATTTTTTGTTATTGGATTAATTGGGTTATTTGCAGCTTCTTCAAAATCGAAATCACTAACAGTTTCAATTGCATAACATGAATTTATACACAATAAATGCCGGCTATTTTAAACTGGATGGGGGCGCCATGTTTGGTGTGGTGCCTAAGAGTATTTGGAACAAATCAAATCCCGCCGACGAGAACAACCTATGCAGTTGGGCTATGCGTTGCCTGCTTATTAAAGAGGAAGACAGGCTTATTTTGATTGACAATGGTATGGGCAATAAACAGGATGCAAAATTTTTTGGTCACTACCATTTGCATGGGGACGACAGCCTTGAAAGCTCTCTTGCAAAACATGGATTTATAAAAGATGACATTACTGACGTCATACTAACTCACCTGCATTTTGACCACTGCGGTGGAAGTATAATAATGGAAGATGGTAAGTACGTAACTGCTTTTAAGAATGCCACCTATTGGAGCAATCAACAACACTGGCAATGGGCGGTACAACCAAACGAACGGGAGAAAGCATCGTTTTTAAAAGAGAACATTTTACATATTGAGGAAAGCGGACAATTAAAATTTATTGACACAAATGAAGGTGCTCAGTTTACAACAAACATCACTTTCAAATTTGCCTACGGCCATACAGATGCTATGATGTTGCCCGTAATAAAATATAAAGAACAAACAATTGTTTATATGGCCGACCTGCTTCCGTCTGTAGGTCATCTGCCCTTGCCGTATGTTATGGCGTACGACATGTTTCCCTTAAAAACATTGCTGGAAAAGAAAGCTTTTTTAAACGAAGCAGTAGTAAACAATTACCTACTATACCTGGAGCATGATCCGCATGTTGAATGTTGCACACTGCAAATGACCGAGAAGGGACCGAGAGTAAAACAAACTTTTACTTTATATGAATGGATGAAATCTCTTGAATAATGTATTGGCCTGATGTTGTCCTAACGAAGACTGATAAGTGAAGTGAGTGGGTAACGCAGGTTTCTATAACCCATCATATCCACTTTAACGGATCCTACTATAATTCCGCTTTCGATACGCAATGGTACCTTGTTTGCATCGTCACTTACCCATACTGTCATTTTTTCTCCACCTTCAAATAAAGTACCCCTAACAAGCAAAGGCTTAAACTTGATCGTATGAAATTTGCCGTAACGTGTTTTAATAGTTTCCTTACCCATGTAACGTACATACATATGAAATACCTCGTTATCCATAAAAAGATCAAAGGGTATTTTATCTCCCTCCTGGTATTTATCGAAATTTATATTACGTGCATAATACACAGCACTGATCACATCCTGTATGCAGTTTGAAACTTTAAATACGCCATCGGTGGTAACAGCGGTGTTGGTTACCTGGTTAAAAGTTATGTTCTCATATTTTTTATAACCACCCTCGTTAATGTTACGTATAAACTTATAAGGTTGAAGCGTAGCTGTATCAAAGTAACTTTCGTAACGGTCTCTTACTTTAAAAATCCAATCGTACTTAGAGTTGGTAACACCTGTACCCACTACATGGTAGGCAGGCTTGTTATTGATGTTTTCGAGTGTTGTAACAAATGAAGCAGTACCTGCATTTACATAGATGCCTGCAACCGAGTAGTACACCACCATCGATAAATTTTCACCTGCATTAAATGCATAGTTTCTGATGCCGCAAAAATTATCACCTGCTGTAATTCGCGTAGCAAAACCAATCAGTATTATTAGGAGTAACGATCTTTTCACTTTACTTATTTCTAAAAAATTTTTTTCCTAGGATGAACAAACTTCCTGCCAAAGCAGGCACTACCAAATTAATAATCCAAATACCTGATGCCGTTAACACTATGCCTAATGAGTTGTTGCTAAACAAGCCAAAAAGCAACAACCCCACCTGCCCTCTCAATCCTAATTCTGCCATGGCAATAGTGGGTACAACTGCCAAAATGAGAAACATTACAAATGTTAGCAGGCAAGCATGTAGTAAATCTATATGTACATCAAATACCTGTAACAGTAATACATATTGCACAATAAAAATTCCATAACGGATCAATGAAAGGAGTAACACCTTTGAAAGTTCGGGCCATTGAAACTCTTCCAGCTTTTGTATAAAATATGCATACTTAGCAACAAAAGGAATCTTCTCAACAACCCTTGTTATAAAACTTAACCTAAAATAGATCAGCAATAAAATGATGGCTATGCCGGTAGCCCCATAAATAATTATGTTGATCCATAACATGGACAACTCAATGCTACCATTAGTTGTATCAACCAAATTTTGACGGAGAAAAAATAAGCCAATGATTCCAAAAATAACTGTTATAATAAGTTGACTGGTACTGCCCACAACTGTAAGCGATATGGCACGTAACCTGTTTCCCTCCTGTAGGTAAATGATCCTCCCAAAATATTCTCCTACCCTGTTGGGTGTATTGATAGCAAGTGATACTCCTGCAAGAATTCCTTTAAGAGCAGTACTAAAAGAAATGTCCTCAATATGCTTTACCAATATCTTCCATTTTACAGCTTCAATGCTCCAGTTAAAAAACATTAGTACAATAACCACTATAACTTTTAGCCCTTCCGGACCGTAAAATGAAGTTTTAATTTTTTGCCAGGAGGCGTACCAGTTTGGCTGGTTGATAACATGATTGTAGATAGAAAAAGATAACCAGATGAAGAGTATGGGACCAAGAAAATAATTTAAAAATATTTTGATCTTTTTATTCAGCGCAGTAAATTTTATCAAACCTACTTAAAAAATTACACCCCCTCATTTTTATAGGTTATAGCTATGTATAGTTATCCTATTTTCACACCCTGATGGTAAAGCAGTCAAATATTATTTTAGGCATTGATCCCGGAACAATTGTTATGGGTTACGCCTTGATGGATGCTTCGGGTAATGAGCCACGACTAATAAAAATGGACGTACTTAAACTTGCTGCAAAAAAAGATGCCTACGATCGTTTGCAAACCATACACTTTACCGTATGCGAATTAATAAAAAAATATAAGCCTACCACCTTTGCCATTGAAGCCCCGTTTTTTGGAAAGAATGTACAGAGTATGCTAAAGCTGGGCAGAGCACAAGGCGTAGCTATTGCGGCTGCCATGCAAGCCGGATTGTCTGTAACAGAATACTCACCAAAAAAGGTAAAGCAATCTATAACAGGTAATGGCAATGCTGATAAAGACCAGGTTTGGAAAATGCTGCAACGCATTTTACAGCTTGAGGAGAAACCGGCATTTTTTGATGCTACCGATGCTTTGGCTGTTGCCTTGTGCCACCATTACCAGTCTACATCAGTATTAGGAAAAGCTGCAAAAGGTTTAAAGGGATGGGAAGAATTTATAAATAAAAATCC
>JBBQVY010000238.1:0-7244 GCA_038211085.1 Chitinophagales bacterium
ATAAATGTTGAGCTTAACCAGGTTGTGAAAGGTGGGGTAACTGTTTTGGCTACATTGTAATCCTGGTTGCACTAATTCAAAAGCATTTACTTCCCCGCAAAATGCGGGGATTTTTTATTGCCAAATCCGTATTTTCAACCACCGATGTTTGTTAATCAATTTCCGAAAATATGAAACAGAATATTTACCTGTCAATAGTTATGGTTGTACTAATAATGTTATTGAATGGATGGAAGGAAAAGTCCGGCACCCGTACCAAAAATAAAAGGATTGAAGTGGTAGCAAACCCTGATAATAAGCGTGTTGATATAACCATTGATGGGAAACCCTTCACCTCATACATCTACCCCGACGTTTTAAAAAAACCCGTTTTGTACCCTCTACGTACTGCAAAAGGCACGCTTGTCACACGTGGTTGGCCCATGGATCCTCGGCCCGGCGAAAGGGTGGATCATCCACATCACGTAGGTATGTGGTTTAATTATGGTGATGTAAATGGCTTCGACTTTTGGAACAACTCCAACGATGTTGGAAATAACCCCGGCCCTTTTGGAACCATAGTACATGAAAAAGTTTTGCAAATAAAAAGCGGCGATAAAGAAGGAAGGTTACAGGTACAGGCTAGCTGGAGAAAGCCAGACGGCACCTCCCTGCTTACCGAAAAAACCACCTTCATTTTTTCAGGCACAGCCAGCGATAGAACAATAGAAAGAATAACTACCCTTACGGCAACCAACCAGGATGTGTTGTTTAAAGACAACAAAGAAGGAGTACTGGGCATCAGGCTGGCAAGAGAGCTGGAGCACCCATCGGACAAAGCGGAAACGTTTACTGATGCCAGCGGAAAAGCAACGGCGGTACCCCAACTTAATAATGATAAGGTTACCGGTAACTATACCAGCAGCGAAGGTAAAACCGGCGATGCTGTATGGGGAACACGAGGCAAATGGGTAAACCTTACCGGCACCATAGGCAACGAAAAAATTTCTTTGGTGATGTTGGATAATCCGGGCAATGTGGGTTACCCAACTTACTGGCATGCCCGTGGGTATGGCTTGTTTGCTGCAAATCCGCTGGGTCAAAAAATATTAAGTAATGGTAAAGAAGCGTTGAATTTTTTATTGCCAAAAGGCAAATCTGTAACATTTAAATTTATGGTTATTATTCACTCAGGAAGCCTGCTTACCAATGCAGAAGTTAACAACGCATTTGATGACTTTGCTAAATAATGTAAATAGCGTAGGTGACTAAGTCAAGATTTCAAAATAACTTCCGCAACTGAACCAAAAGGGGCTTTTAACCTTAGTAGAAAAATACCCGGTCTCCACTTGAAACCTTCTTACCTTATTTAGGCTGATTGTGTTTATATCAATTAAACATGGTAATAAAGTTGAATAACCATCGTAATTTCTTTTCTAGCAAGGTTTGTCTAAATTCACTTGTATCCCTTGAGGTGTATGGCTAAACAATTTTTTATTGCTGAATTTAGTATTAGCACTTTACTAACCCAACTAAAACAATTAGGAAAATGGATGATAAAACAACCCGTTGGAAACAAAGATTTAAGAATTTTGAAAAGGCTATTTCATTATTGCAGGATGCGGTATCTCAGGAAGAGTTATCTGTTTTGGAACAGGCTGGCGTTATACAGACTTACGAAATAACATTTGAGCTTGCCTGGAAAACATTAAAAGATTTTTTGGAAAGTAAAGAAGTTATTGCCCAGTTTCCCCGAGACGTCATTAAGGAAGCATTTAAAAATAACATTGTTAAAAAGGGTGAAACCTGGCTGGATATGTTAGAGAAAAGAAACCTCATGAGCCACACATACGATGAAACCAATGCTGGTTTGGCTCTTCAATTAATTGTCAATTCTTATTTTGATGAATTGTATGATTTATACCTAACACTTAACAAACTGGTATGAACGAATTTGGCATAACTGAAAAAAGTTACGGGTTGATACTGCAGGCATTTCTTAAATATGCAGACATTGAAGAAGTATTGGTTTTTGGCAGCAGGGCCATGGGTAATTATAAAACCGGTAGCGATATTGACTTTGCTATTAAAGGCAAAAACGCAAACAACAAAGTTGCCTGGGATGTAAGCGGTTATTTAAATGAAGTGTTGCCAATACCATACTATATTGATGTTGTTTGTTACGAGGCATTAAGCAACCCCGAATTAAAAGAACATATTGACCGGCATGGAAAGCTTTGTTACAGCCGGCAGGCAATACTACCTACAACGCAAGAAGTTAAAAAGGATTAATCCCTATTCGGCTGGCTGCTCCTCAAAGTTAAGGAGCTGAAATTATAGCCCCGATTGAAGTGGAAAGCCCGGACCTTGCTTTAGCATGGGAGGACTTGCAACGAAAAGCGGGACCACCGCCCCACAATCTGACATTGCCAGGCTTCAAAGAATTGCTTCCAGCTCTTTTAAATGGTAAATGATGTGCGTAGGTTTTAAGGCAGTTTCTTCCCTAATGTGGTTTACAAAAACAGTGTCCATACCAGCGTTCATAGCACCTTGTATATCTGCATCCAGGTTATCGCCTAGCATTAAACTTTCGTGGTAACAGCAACCGGCACGGTCAATGGCAAAATCAAAAATTTCTTTGTGTGGTTTTAGACAGCAGGCAACCTCACTGGTAATCATGTTTGTAAAATGATGACCGATGCCTGCATTTTCCAGTTTCGTCCATTGTATTTTTTCAAAGCCATTTGTTATAAGATGCAAAACATAACCCTTACCAACCAGGTATTGTAATATTTCTTCGGTGTGGGGGAAAAGCGCCTTTTTTACAGGCAAATGTTCCAGGTAATCTTTGCTCAAAACCTTTGATAATTTCTCGTCACCAATTTTAAACTCGAGCAACGTATGCCACATACGCTTCCACTTTAAATCTTCCTGTGTTATGTAGCCATGATGGTAGCGGTCCCACAACTTTTTATTGTGATACGCGTAATGTGTATAAAAGCCATCAAAGTCGGGAGTAACAGAAGCATGCAATTCGTGCAAGTCAAATAATTCGCGCAGGGTTTCCTTTGAGTTGGTTTCAAAATCCCACAGTGTATGATCGAGATCGAAAAATAAATGTTTGTATTGCATGCCTGTTTTATAAATACTGAATGGTAAAAACATGGTTTGGTTGCATTGCCATATTAACTTAGCCTCAACAAAGGTAAAAGCGGGCTTCTTACTCCACTTACTCTTAACGTTAAAACCATGAATGTAATTATAACCGGCGCTTCAAAAGGAATAGGTAAGGCAATAGCAGACAAGTTTGCTGCCGATGGAAATACTATTGTTGCCTGTGCCCGTAACGAGGTGGAATTGTATAAAATGATGGAGGAGCTGCAGACCAAATATCCAAATTGCCTGGTGAGGGCAAGAATGGTTGATATGTCGGTAATAAGCGAGGTAAAGGAGTTTGGTAAATGGTTGGTGGACCATAACCTGGTGCCCGATGTGTTGGTTAATAATGCCGGGCAATTTTACCCCGGTAGCGTTCATAGCGAGGAAGAGGGCGTTTTGGAAAAAACGATGGAAGTGAATTTGTACAGCGCCTATCACTTAACCCGTGCTTTGTTACCGGCAATGATGGCCGCAAAAAGTGGGCATATTTTTAACATGTGCTCCATTGCCTCGCTGCAGGCATATGCCAATGGCGGCTCTTACAGTATTAGCAAGTTTGCCCTGTTGGGCTTTAGTAAAAACCTGCGGGAGGAAATGAAACCGTATGGTATAAAAGTTACGGCTATTTTGCCGGGTGCTACCATGTCAGCCAGTTGGGAAGGGGCTGATATTGACCCGAAACGCATTATGGAAGCAGGTGATATTGCTGAAATGGTATATGCTGCAAGCAAACTATCGCCTATGGCAGTAGTTGAAGACATTATTTTACGACCTCAATTGGGCGATCTATAAATTGCCATTTTGGGTTTTATGCTTCGCGATGAATACACAACTGCATTTATTATCTTCGCCGCATGGAACTACTGTTGCAACAAATTGAAGAGGTGAAGCAGGAAATGGCTGCTTTTGAGGCTACGAATGAAGAACAGGCAGAGGCTTTTAGAATTAAATTTTTAGGAACAAAAGGTGTGGTAAAGGCCATTATGGGCGAAATGAAAAATGTTCCAAATGAGCAGAAGAAGGAATTTGGACAGTTGCTCAACAGCTTTAAATCTTTTGCCGAAGAAAAATACGAGGTTTTAAAAAATGGTTTACAAGCCGCAGAAGCACAAACCGATACAACCGATTTTGACTGGTCTTTGCCCGGCGATCCAATACCGGTTGGTACCCGTCACCCTCTTTCACTGGTTAGAAATCAGATTGTTTCCATATTTAAAAAGTTGGGCTTTGCGGTTGCTGAGGGTCCCGAAATTGAAGACGACTGGCACAACTTTACTGCACTAAACCTGCCCGAACACCACCCTGCCCGCGATATGCAGGATACCTTTTACCTGCATAAAAATCCTGATTTTTTATTGCGCACCCATACCAGCAGCGTGCAGGCACGTGTGCTCGAAAAACAAAAGCCTCCTGTTAGAATTATTTGTCCAGGCCGTGTGTATCGCAACGAAACCATTAGTGCCAGGGCCCATTGTTTCTTTCACCAGGTTGAAGGGTTGTATGTTGATGAGCATGTAAGTTTTGCCGATCTTAAGCAAACCCTGTACTTTTTTGTGCAGGAAATGTTTGGCAAAGAAGCTAAAATCCGTTTTCGCCCCAGCTATTTTCCTTTTACCGAGCCCAGTGCTGAGATGGATATTAGCTGCACCGTTTGCGGTGGAAGCGGCTGTAGTTTGTGCAAGCATACCGGTTGGGTCGAAATTTTAGGCTGCGGTATGGTGCATCCTAAAATGCTGGATAACTTCAATATTGATTCAAACAAATACACAGGCTTTGCCTTTGGAATGGGTGTTGAAAGAATTTGCCAGCTAAAATACCGCATCAACGATCTGCGTTTGTACTCTCAAAACGACATCAGGTTTTTACGACAGTTTACAAGTGCTTTGTAGATTCACAAAGGCTCAACTACTTTACACTATACCTAATCAAAAGCGCTTTGTATGTCTTATAACAGCCACGTTTTTAGATAATGACATTCAGCCTGGTGGTTATTTAATTATTTATTGGCATTTCTACATTAAAGTTAAAGCAGGCATGGTTTTAACATGTTACCTATTAAACACTTGGCTTACTTAAGTGTTATAGACATAAATTTGCACCTTATTTAATACGTTACGCTCATGATCGCTATTCTCGCATTCTTTTTCGGCCACTGGTTTTTGTCTTTATTCTTCCATACATTTTTTCTGCACCGTTTTGCATCTCACCAAATGTATACTACCAGTAAAACGTGGGAGAAAGTGTTTTACTTTCTAACCTGGTTTACACAAGGCTCTTCTTTTTTAGTGCCAAGGGCTTATGCAGTAATGCACCGTATGCACCACGAGTACAGCGATACTGAGCAGGATCCACATTCGCCACACTTTTTTAAAGATGTTTGGCACATGATGTTACATACCGCTAAAATCTACCAGGCATTTTTAACTGGCGAAAGGTTACCTGATAAACAATTTACACGTGAGTACTTGCCAATTTGGGAAAAATTGGATCGCATTGGATATAGCTGGACCAGCCGTTTGTTATTCTCTACAGGATATATAGCTTTTTATGTTGCCTTTGCACCCTCAGCATGGTTTTTCTTATTGCTACCTTTTCATTTTTTAATGGGCCCAATACAGGGTGCTATTGTAAATTGGTTTGGTCATAAATTAGGTTACAGCAATTTTAATAATGGCGATTTTTCTAAGAATACTTCACCCTGGGGTATTTTGCTAATGGGTGAGTTGTTTCAGAACAATCACCACCATGCAAAAAACAATGCGAACTTTGCCCGTAAGTGGTACGAATTTGATCCTACCTATATGATGATGCGCATGATGAATTTTGTAGGCATCATCAAACTTAAAAAATTGGCTGCCGTACTTCCGATGGAAGACAATGTAAATGCTAACATCATCCAAAGAAAAAAAGTAGCATCTTACTAACCTACAATTCAAAATATATTTTAGGAACCCTGGCATTGCCGGGGTTTTTAGTTTTATTAAATGCATGCAACTATGGGCATATACAAGCAGGTGAGTTTAGGAGCAACGTCCTGTTTTCATTGAAGTGTTTAAGCAGAAATAAATTATCAGGCTTTGCAATCCATACAAGAATTAAATTTGAAGCGTTTACCAACAACCAACTAATGGAGATTGAAACTATTTGTGTTTGCGGTGCAGGAACTATGGGTGCTGGTATTGCCCAGCTATCTGCGCAACAAGGTTTCAAGACCCTTTTGTTTGATGTGAATCCTGGTATGCTTACCATGGCAAAATCAGGTATTGAAACCAACCTTGATACATTGGTAGCAAAAGGTAAATTAAGTGACGATGACCGCTCTTCAACCTTACTAAATCTTTCCTACGTTAACCTTGCTGAGCAATGCATTGCAAATGTTTGCATAGAGGCGATTGTAGAAAATATTGAGGCCAAAGTTTCTTTGATTAATCAACTGGCAATAATAAGCGACCGACATACCATTTTTGCTACCAACACATCCTCCCTATCGGTAAATAACATTGCTGAAAAAACAACCTGTGAAAATAGGGTTGTGGGAATGCACTTTTTTAACCCGGCTCATCTTATGAAACTGGTGGAGGTGGTTGAAGGAAGTAAAACTAATGCGGAGGTAATTACCACTATTATGGATTTGGCAACAAAGCTGGGTAAAACACCCGTGTTATGCAAAGACTACCCGGGCTTTATTGTAAACCGTGTTGCCAGGCATTACTATTTAGAAGCTATGAAAATGATTGAAGACGGTCTTGCAGATATTGAAACGATTGATGCAATTATGGAAGCTTCCGGCTTTAAAATGGGACCCTTTAAATTAATGGACCTTATTGGAATGGATATTAACCTCAGCGCCAGCAAATCTGTTTACCTGGCGCTTGGTAAACCGGAAAGACTACAACCCTCACCAATCCAGGAACAAATGGTGGCCGACGGCAAACTGGGCAGAAAAACCAAAGAGGGATTTTATAATTACTAATTGCTTAAACCGCTCATACTTACTATTGAATGGCCGATCAAATAACCGCCCCGGGTAACCCTATAGATAAACAAGACTACCAACAGGGAAATGCTACTGTTTTTGTGACAGGCGCAACAGGTTTGGTGGGCAG
>JBBQVY010000239.1:0-7232 GCA_038211085.1 Chitinophagales bacterium
AAAGCGCTTTAAGGTGGTAACATCGGCCACAAAGCCCAGGTTAAATCCAAACACCTTACCAAAGGTTTTACTCAACGGCGCATTTACCAATACAGTAGTTTCCTTGCCTTTATTATTGTCCTGGAAAAAGTTTACATCAACTGAAGGATTGTAACTAATACCATAAGCATTTACTGTTTTGTTGCGGAAGCCCGAACCTATATTGAAGGTGGTAAAACTGTTGCGCAACTGGTCCTTAGTAAACTTCAGGCTATCGGGCCTATATCCATATTGATAAGTTGTAAACTTATCAAACCCAACCTTAGCCCTAAATTCAGTGTTACTTCCCGGCTGGTTAAATGTACCAATCAGGTCAGCGTTTGAATGGCTATATTGTTGAAATGGAAGTTTGCCCTTTTGCGAAATATGTTTTGTATGGATGTTAAACATAGAGCCGGTACCATCCCCAAGACTTATTCCTGCCTGTAAAAAAGGAGTGCTGAAATTGCCAACTCCCACTTTTATAAAATTCTCGTTTTGCCAGTTAATACCGGTATCAATAGAAAGGGCCAGGGGCTTTAACGAGGCTGGCTGGTAGGTAAAGAATAAATTTTGTGCGGGCACATTGTATTGCAACCGGGGTCGGGTAGTGTCTACCGCAGGTGTTGCTGCACTAAAATTAATTTTAGAGGCAGGCCGAACAGATGGCTTGTAAGCAGATGTAATCACAACTGTTTTCTTGGTTGAGTCAGCGGGTTGATTTGAGCGTTTCTGTGCGTGAAGACCTGTTATGGTTGCAACAAATAATATGATTAATGCAAATGATTTCATGTCAGAATTTTTAATGGCTTAGTTGGTTACTTTACTTTCTTTATTCTTGTCTTCTACTACCGCTTCCAGTTTAACCTGTGCTTCTTCCTTAAGTTCTTCGATTTTTGAGTTTTGAGCTACACTTTTATAAGTAGCCTCCGAGTTAAAGTAATCCTTTTGCTTCCAGTAAATATCTCCTAAGAGTATGTATGCCCTCGTGGTCCAAAATTCGTAAGACCCCGCTTTGTTTATTACATCAAATGCAGCCTTTTCAGCATCGGGCAACCTGTTTTGCTGAAATAAAATTGCCGCCAACTGGTACCTGGCTTCTGCTCCAAATTCTGATTTGCCAAGACTTACTACGGTTTTATAATTGGATACCGCTTGTTCTAACTGGTTATCCTTTTGAGCACTCTTGGCTACTACCATGTAAGCCATCATGCGGTCGTCGGTGGCAATGCCTTTTTGCGCAAGCAGCTCTTCTGCATTGGGTACGGCTTCCTTCCATTTGTTTAATCGGTATTGCGACCTAAGTAAACCACGCATGCTTTCCAGCCTGGTATCAGCTTCGGTTCCAATATTCTTTAACTGGTTAAAATATTGTTCTGCTTTTGCATAATCCTTCAATTCAAAAAAGCTGATACGGGCTGCCTGCAATACACTTTTTTCAGCATAGCGGTTAGGTGCTCTTGTTGCAACAAATTCATAACCGGTTAATGCATTTGCAAAATCTTTGCGACCATTATAAATTGTTGCTGCATTGTAGCTGGCATCTATAGCATATTTACCATTAGGAAACTTGTTCAAATAATCCCTGAAACCGGTAAGTGCATTGTTTTGATCGTTATTATTTAAGCGATTGACAGCGGATACATAGGTAAGAGAATCCTCTTCGCTATAGCTGATGGTTTTACCACTGCTACGCATAAAATCAACAAACTGGGATGGCTGCTGGTTCTCTACAAAAATGTTTCGAATGTAGTCTATGGCATCATCGCTTTCTGCCGAATTGGGGTATGTAGTAACCAGGGTTTTAAAGTTGGACAGGGCATCCGTGTTATTATCAAGGTTAAAATAAGAAACGCCCAATTTAAGATATGCCTGCGGGTACAGAGAAGCTGCCTTTTTATTCTTTAATAATTTGGTTAAAGGATCAATGGCTTCTCTAAAGTTTTCATCGCCCAGGTAAGTATTGGCTATTTCAAGATAAGCATCAGGTACCAGGTTGCTTGAAGGATAATTTTTTTCCAACATTTGAAGCTGGCTTATTTTGTCAGCAGTGCGGTTACCGGCACCGGAAATAATTGCCTTTTGATATAAGGCATAATCCGATGATGAAAGCTTACTGGCTATAACCGCATCGTACATGTTTTGAGCCTGTGTATAACTGCGGTTCATAAAATAACTGTCAGCACTTCTTATGTAAGCATCTTGTTCAACAGGTGTTGAGCTGCTGTTTATCGAACGGGTAATTTGCTCAAAGTAGGTAAGAGCCTGGCGGTAATTTTCTTTAGTAAAATATGCATATCCTAAGTTATATTTTGCATTGGCAGCATTTACCTCACCACTTGTTTGAGGCGATTGCAGGTACTTGCCATAATAATCAATAGCATTGTCCACATTGTTATTTCTCATGGCTATCTCTCCTTTCCAGAAGGTAGCAAATGGCAACACCTGTGTATTATACGGCGATGCAATCAGCTTATCTAAAAGCGCTTCTGCCTGCACTAATTGCTGATCGTTTATGTACTCAACAGCACGTCCATATAACATTCGTGGATATACCTGCTTAACACTTTCGCTTTTGGCTCCCAGGCTTTCATAAAGGGACAATGCATCCTTGTAATTGTTTGTATTAGCCAAAATGTTTACAAGCAGTTCCTTGGCTTCGGTGTTGTAAGTACTGTTGGGGTAAGCTGCTAAAAAGTTTTGAAATTCATTTAGAGCAATGTCCTGAAAGCCTAATTCAAAGGAAAGTTTTGCATAGTTAAACATCGAAATTTCCTTTTGCTTTTGATTGCTGCTGTTACTTGCACAAAAAAGAAATGCACTTCTTGCATTAGCTTTTTGATTGGTCTTTAAATAAGAGTCAGCCAACAGGTACATGCTGTTCTGAGCCAGCGAATCATCTTTACCCCCTAATTCTTTAAAACCCGGTATGGCTTTGTTTAACTGGTTGGTTTCATAGTAGGTGTAGGATAATTCATATAAATCTTCGCGGCGTACCTTCTCCGCTTTTGCAACGTACTCTTCTAAATAAGGCAAGGCCTTGGCATAATTTCTTTTTTCAAAATATGCATGACCAATCAGTTGCTTTAATTGCAAATCATAATACTGGTTGCCCTTAGCAAGCTTCTCTTCACCATACTGAATGGCTTTATCTTTTTCACCGTTAAAGTATAAAAGTTCGGTTATGTAATACGGAACTATCTTTTGATAAGTCTCATGGTTCTCCACTTTTTTAAACGACTCAAGTGCTAACTTATAATCCTTCTCATAAAAACTTATAAATCCAAAATAATAATTTGCATCAAGGTAATTGGGGTCGGCAGGCATTTGCCTTATTGAGTTAAACAACGGCTTTGCCTTATCAAACTGCTGCATGGTAAAGTACCCGTAAGCCTGGTGAAATTTCATCTCAGCAATCTCACGGTTACTCAGGTTGTTGATGCCTGCTTTATCGTAATAAGCCATCGCATCAATAAAGTTTTGCTTGCGGTAATAATACTCACCTAATTGAAAGCTCAGCATTTCAATACGGGGTGTGTTATGTTCAAGATCTATAAATTCAATTGCCGCACTTTCAGCAGACGTCTCATTTAATTTTAAACCACAAACAATAGTATAATACCTGGCTTCTAACTGTGTACTTATTGGCAATTTGCTATAGGGCGAAACTCCTTGTGCAATAACCTTAAATAATGGAAAGGCCAGGCTGTATTGATCCTTCTGATAAAGCTCTTTTGCCAGCTTAAAATCTGCATCAGGATCTATGTTCATTTGAGTGCCCTGTGCAAATGAATTTACTTGCATACCGAACACTAGTGCAGCAATTAACAATAGGTTTTTAAGCTCCTTGATCATAGGTTGTAAGTGATTATTTTAACGGTTATAACTGCTTACTTGTAAAGTAAATTAAAGGTAGCATTCAAGGCTTGCTACGCAAAGACCGTTCCACTTATGGGGATAAACTTTAATTGAATTAACATTTGTTATACAATGTGTGAAAAGTTATCACGCCCAAAAATTATTCATATTCAATTGTCTAACTTTCTTTCTTCCATATCAAGGCATGTATAAATTTTGGGGTTACGGTCAGGATGTCCGTGGTTGATCATTTGAGGCGACGCTCCGTTCAACATCATCACGCTATAAAGCATTTTTCTATAAAGTTTAGGTAAACTGAAGTGCCAGTATATTTGACCCCATAAATACAAACTATGTTTGAAGCCAGCCACCAGGTAAGAGTGCGATATGCTGAAACCGATCAAATGAATGTGGTCTACCACGGCAACTATACGCAGTATTTTGAAGTTGCGAGGGCAGAAAGCATAAGGCAACTCGGCTTTACTTACAAAGACATGGAAGCCATGGGCATTATGATGCCGATTGTTGAATGGCATGCAAAATTCATTCGTCCTGCACACTACGACGACCTGCTGACCATCAAAACCATTTTAAAAGAATTGCCGACCGATCATCGCATTGAGTTTTTGCACGAAGTGTATAACGAAGCTGGCAAACTACTTACTACCGGCAGGGCCGTCTTGTATTTTGTCAACTCAAAAACCATGACAAAAACTACCATGCCCGATGATTTGCGTGAAAAGATTGCTCCTTATTTTACGCAGTAAAAAATGGTAACTTTAAAATATGGAAGTAAATGAACCCGCCGTAAAATATACCATACTCAAGGGCATGAACCCTCTGGAATATATTGAATGGGAAACCACCCAGCCCAATAAGAATGAGTACATAGCAGGAAGTGTTTATGCAATGGCCGGAGCCTCCATTAACCACAATAAAATCCTCACTAATATCATGAGGAAGATCAGTCCATATTTGTATGGAAAGGAATGCGAAATATATGCAAGCGATCTGCGTGTGTTTGTAAAATCACGGGAAGCCTTCTTTTATCCTGATGCTACAATCGTTTGCGGCGAAATAGAGCTGGCCGAAGAATTTAAAGAAACGGTAAAAAACCCATCTGTAGTTTTCGAGATTCTGTCTCCTTCAACAGAGCATTACGATATGGGTAAGAAGTTTTTTAACTACATGCAAATTGATAGCCTTAAAGAAACCATTGCCATCGACTCAAGAGAAATGAATATAAAGATCGGCCGGCGGAAAGAAAATAACCTTTGGGCTTTTGAAGAACTTACCCAACCCGATCAAATTTTCACAATAGAAACCATTCAGTTTAGCATGAGTGTACAAGACCTATACGACCAGGTAAAGCTGTTACCTACACCCGGTGAAAATCAGCCCTCCAATTCTTAATAGATTTTTTTATATCAGCACTGCTCAATTTTTCACTAGCAGCTCTTTCAGCCAAAGCCTCAAATTCTTCGTCGCCGGCAAAACGCAAAGCTATCATTTGGCTCATAGTTAAACGGCTGTCGGGCAACTTGTTTGTAAGCATAAAATATCTGAAATTTTCTTCAGCCCTAATTGCCCTGTCCTGTGCCTTTAAAGCAAAACCCCTGGCTTTAAATGCTATGATCATTACAAGTATGGATAGCACGCATATTAAAGAAGCTGAATAAATATTTTCTTTTGTACCATTAAACAGGTTAAAGAAAGAACCAATGATAACTGCCAGCAAAAGGGGCAAAGTAACCATGT
Organism: Chitinophagales bacterium; assembly: GCA_038211085.1. Classification (GTDB taxonomy): domain Bacteria; phylum Bacteroidota; class Bacteroidia; order Chitinophagales; family Chitinophagaceae; genus Segetibacter. The sequence goes on from JBBQVY010000239.1 coordinate 5,635, forward strand.
GAAACAGGACTGAATATCGTGAATGATTTTTATAGTGTTGCATGTTATTTATTTAAGCGAAAGATAGGCGTATTCAACATAACTAACTCAGCAATTCAATACAGGTGCATTTCAGATTGTCGCAAGTATTGCCCCGGCATTCATGCAAGGGATCAATTTAAAATTATTGTATTGGCTTTAGCCGAATGTGTTTCTGCAAGAAGGCTTGGGCTAAAGCCCAATGGATTTTTGTTCATACATTTCCCCATGCCTGAATGCCGGGCCGGGTCAAGAACAGTAGCTCCAACTTGGAATGCACCCTTCAATACAACCTGCACAGAAAGGTGAATTACTTGAGTAAGTCAAGCACTTTATACATTTTATTTACAACCTTCGATGCGGCACCTGTATAGTTGTTTATGATGATTGCAAACGCATATTCATTACCAGATTTATCGGTAACAAAACCTGTAAAACTTTTAGCTCCACCTATAGTGCCACTCTTCATTTTAATGCCATTGTAGGTAGGCAGTGCATCATAAAAAGCCGGAAACCAGGGCCGGGTTTTGGCAAACTTCAATACCTGCACAAACGACTTTGCTGTGATGCGGTTTTGAGGCGACAACCCGCTTCCATCCATCATCCTAATTGCATTGGAATCTATACCCCTCCCCTGCCAAAAAATATACACTTGCGTTAATCCCTGCTCTGTACTACCGTATCCGGTTTTTTCAAAAGCAATGGTTTTTAGCAATCCTTCGCCATACAGATTTATACTCTTTCTTAAAAACCAAAACACAATGCTGTCTAACGAAGGTGATTTTTGGGTGTACAAAATAGTTGTGGGTTGTTCTATAGGCTGTTTCTCTTTTAATGCTTGCAGCCATGTTTTTATTTCATAACCACCGCCAATACCTGCCTTTTTCAATGCTGCCAACAACTCACTTTTAAACTGCAAGGCGGGCTCAGCAAACGAACCCGAAATAGTAAACTCCGGCACTCCTGCAGGCACTGTACCCATTACATATGCTGTATTGCTATAGGGTGCAAGGTAAATGTAGCCATGATCGCCACTACCCTTTTTACCGGTAGTTAATTGGTTGATGATAGATGAAATTTGCAAGCCGGGCACCGTACGTAAAATCCCAACACTATCACCTTCCCTGCTGCCGGGCTTTAATACCAAATCATATTGGTTTTCTCTCCAGTTAAACCCATAAATACCCGCACCATAATAGTTTCCTATATCATCCCATATCCATCCGCCGGGGGTAGATTGAATTGAAAAATTTGCCTGGTCAATAAAAATAGTGCCCTTAATGCTGTTGATTTTATGAGCCTTTAATTCATCAATAACATGCTTTAGAAACACTTCGCTCCTGGTAGATGGATAACGGTTACTACCCAACGTAGGATCACCATAACCTGTTATGAAAACATCACCTGCTAATAGGCCCTCGGAAATACTTCCGCTATAACCCAGTGTAGTTTTAAACCGGTATGCCGGCGAAAGCAACTCGTAGGCAGTAGCTGCAGTAATTACTTTTTGACTGCTTGCCGCAGCAAGTCCAACATTGTCATTATAACCATATACAACCGCTCCTGTTTTTGTATTTACC
>JBBQVY010000240.1:0-7218 GCA_038211085.1 Chitinophagales bacterium
TCTCTGTAAATTTTCCATTGGCCCCACCTTCAAAATAGGCTGTAGCAAGGTAGTTTGCTTTCAGGTGTTTGGCACCTTCAAGCTCTTCGGGGGAGTAGATTTCGTTAATGGTAGCATCTGCATAACTTTTGTAATCAGTAAAACGGGTGCGCATTAAACTTACCTGGTCCAATAATTCATCGCGGCTAACATACGGATAGCTTTTACCCTTTATGTAGAATGACAGGATAGGATCCACGGAGCCATTGTCATCAAAATCTTTATATACCAACTCCGCCGGCTCAGCTTCGCTGGCTTTGCATTGGGTATTCAGTCCCATGTTTCCAATTATTAAATCCGGCTTGCCATCTTTATTAAAATCACCAGTTGTAATCCTGTTCCACCAGCCGTTATATTGCTTGTCAAAGTAAGCAGTAGTCTTATCTTCAAGCTTACCGTTTGTATTGATAAATGCGGTCACCGGCATCCATTCACCAATAACAACCAAATCATTTTTCTTATCACCGTTCAAGTCAAGCCAGGCTGCATCGGTTACCATACCTATACTTTCAAGAGCAGGTGCAAGGGTTTTTATTTGATTGGTGAAATGACCTTTACCATCATTTATTAAAAGATAACTAATGGGTGTTTCAGGATAGCGGCCGGGTATCACTCTTCCACCTACAAAGAGATCCATAAAACCGTCTCCGTTTATGTCTGACGCACGGGCACAACTTTTACTGGACTTCATTAGGGGCAGCGCATCTTTGCTTTTTGTAAAATTTCCGCTACCATCATTCAGGTATAACCTATCCTGTAACAAGGCATCATCCGGCTGGTAATTGTGATAGCCGCCGCTTACAACATACAGGTCCTGTTTACCATCGCCATTTGCATCAAAAAATAATGCATCTGCATCTTCGCAAAGTTTGTCTTCATCAAAAGCTTTTTGTGCTTTTAATACAAATGATCCATTCTTTTGCTGCATGTATAGCAGGCCTGCTTTACCACTGCCACCACCTGCAAAAACATCTTCAAGGCCATCCCCATTTATATCACCTTTTACCAGGCATGGCCCACCTAAAGAAAGGGGGTTTATGAGCAATGGCTGACGTTTAAAATCGTTTACATCGCTTGCGGGATTTGTATATGCAATTGGAGAAGTAACCACTTTAAAAATAGGTTTCGGCGCAGCCGGAATTGAATAAGATTGGAGCGCATCTTTTTCGTGCAACTGCAATACCTGGTTGGCATTTACATTAGCGATAGTTTGTGTTTTGCCACTTTGCCATATTACCTGTAGCGAGTCAATTTTGCTTTCTTTACCAAGACCAAAATTTAAAATAGAGGTGACAGTTGATTGAAAACCCCTGGCCGGCATTTGCTCCAGGTATTGACGGTTGCCTTTTCTATAAATAAATACTTTAGCACCTATGCCGTCTGTATTCTTGTTGCTACCATCCAGCTTTATCTGCAAATAATTATTTTTTAATGTAGATGCGGCTTCATTTCTATAAATGAATGCAGGCAGGTTTACATTATTTACTATCAGGTCCAGGTCGCCATCATTGTCCAAATCGGCATAGGCTGCGCCATTGCTGTTAGAAGAAGTATCTATCCCCCATTGCTTACCAACATTTGCAAAAGTCAGGTCTCCATTATTTTTAAAAAGGTAGTTAGATACATTAGAAGCAGGCATCTTCTGCAATACCTCCAGCACATCTTCACGCATTAACCTTCCCTTACTTTTTATATAGTCATTCATGTATTTTAAAAAGTCCATGTTGGTATAATCGCGGGTATAACCATTGGTTACATACAGGTCTTTCCAGCCATCGTTATCATAATCTGCAAACAGGGGTGCCCAGCTCCAGTCTGTATTGCTAATACCTGAAAGCTGGCCTACTTCGCTAAACGTTCCATTGCCATTGTTTAGTTGCAACATATTGCGCATGTACTGGTAATAAAAACCGGAGCGAAGGCTTACCTCAAATTTTTCGTAGTTGTCCGAAGCAAATAATAACTTTTGCCGCCTGTTGTCTTCCGGTAACATATCCAACACAAAAATGTCGGGTAAGCCATCGTTGTTAATGTCAGAAACATTGTTACCCATACTCGATTTGGAGGTATGGCCTATGGTTGATTTTATTTTATCGGTAAAGGTGCCGTTCTTATTATTTATATACAGAAAATCCGGTACGGTATAATCGTTGGCAAGGTAAATGTCCGGCCAGCCGTCCATGTTTATATCAGCAATACCAGCCCCCAAACCATAGGTAAGTACCGAACTGCTGATGCCTGCTTTTAAAGTAATATCATCAAAATGGTTGTTGTTGTTTTGAAACAAACGGACGCCAATATTTTTATCGGGTTGTTTTAACAACGCTTCAGTGCTTGGTTCATCTAAAACCGGCAGGTTGTTGGGGTTGTGGTTAAGAGCCAGCATATCTAAATCGCCATCGCGGTCATAATCGAAAAAGTATGCCTGTGTATTAAAAGACGAATCGGCGAGTCCGTATTGTTGAGCCTCTTCACTAAAGTGAGGAATTTTATTTGCATCGTTGCCCTGGTTAATAAACAATTGGCTGATGCGGTTTTCGCCACGAACCTTTCCTGAGTAACTAACAAAAATATCGCGTTTGCCATCCCCGTTAACATCCGCAATGGTAACGCCGGTGCGCCAGGGAGCTGCCCTGTTTACAACACCCGCCTGCGAAGTAATATCTTCAAATTTTAAATTGCCTTTATTTAAAAAAAGTTTGTTGGGGCTCATGTTGCCAATAAAGTAAATGTCTTCCAGGTTATCTCCATTCAAATCTCCAACTGCTACACCAGCACCGTTATAAAAATATTCATATATCAAAACATTTGTGTTGGGGCCTTCGTTAAGCTGGTTCACAAAATTTATATGGGTGCTATCTGCTGGTAGCAAAGTAAACAGGGCGGGCAAATTTTCTTCAACGGTAGTGGCCTGGTCGTTGTTTTTGCAGGCAAATAGTAAACAGGTAGTAAGTGAAATTATGGCTAAAGCAATACGGGTCACGCTCAATTGGTTTTTACGGGAAAATGAAAGAACAATGTAATTTTTTTTACGGAGGTAGCATAATAATGTACCATTTTACGGGGCATCTTCATAGCAATAGCTACAATGTAATACTGGCTGATGACAACTTTGATGGCATATATTTTTTTAAAGAAAAATAAGTATTATACAATACAATACCGATTTCTCATTTTTTTTGTATAACAAAAAAACCATCCGTAAAAGGATGGTTTTTTTGTTGATTGATGTAGTTATTTAATACCCTGGGTTCTGAACCAGTTTATTGTTGATCTGTGTTTCTGAAAGCGTTATCGGCCTAAAGTAACTCTTGTCAAGCCACGTCCTGTTTTCAAGATCGTTATTAACCACTGGCGTATAAGTGTAAGTGTATTTTGACTTATCTTTTTTGTAGGGAATGGTGGCAGTTTCGCCTGCTTTCAATCTTCCTTCTATTTGCATGAAAGTAGTTTTTCTGCCTACGGTTGTTGCAGCTATCATCCAACGCCTAACATCAAAATACCGTTGTTCTTCAAACGTCATTTCAACGCGGCGTTCGTTGCGGTACCGCTGCCTTAACGCATCGCCTGACTCAGAAAGGGCTGGCATACCTGCTCTAAAACGTACCTTATCCAGCCAATTGCGGGCCTCTCCATCTTCGCCTAACTCTATACATGCTTCGGCATAGTTAAACAACGCTTCGGTATACCTAAAGTATGCCCAGGGTACTGTTTGGCGGTCTGTGTTGTCTCTTAAATTAGGATCGGGGTCAACAAACTTTCTAAAATAATAACCGGTAAAACTACCGTTCCAGTTTTCTATCGGTCCCTGGCGGGTATCTAAACCAGCCTGGCGGTTTGCACCAAGTACGTACGACCCTGTCTGGATTTCATTAGCGGGGTCTTCGTTTCTTTTACGTGGCTTCCAGCCCGAGCCATCAAATAAAATAGATGCATAAAACCTTGGATCTCGGTTTACATAAGGGTCAGCTTTGTGAGTGGCATTGTTCCAGTCAAAACGGGTGCCATCCATCATTTCGTAATCATCTACCAGTTCCTGAATGGGCGTATTGCCTGCCCAGTTATTGTATCCGTTGGGTCCTTGCCTCAAACCATGCTGCTGGGCTCCCTCTGGTCTTTCAAGCGTAAAGGTTCTGATAAATAATAACTCGTTGGTTGATGCAACACCCGCGTCTGCATCGGGATGTTTGCTTGCACCACCCAATGCAATGGACATATAGTTTTTGCGTCCGTTATCTGCAGTTTCGGGTGCACCTAAATTGGTTTTATATCCTGAGCCTGCAGCGTCCAATACGGCTTTGGCGGCATCCTTAGCTGCCTGCCATCTGGCCCTTCTGTCGCCGGTTAAAAATCCTGTAAGCGCAGGCGTTGCAAATGCAGATATTACACTGGATTTGGCCTTAGCGGTCGGCACGTCGTGTAAATCACTGGCGTCGTATAACAATTGACGCGATTTTAATGCAAGTACTGCCAGGTCTGATGCACGACCTTTAATCCTCGCTTTACCTGTTAACAGCTTGTAGGCATCGTCGGCCTCCTTTAAAATAAAGGCGCTCACTTCCGCGTATGTATTGCGGGCAATAGTGTAGTCTTCGCCTAATTGGTAGGGTTTGTTAATAAGAGGTACACCACCGTAAAAGCGCAACAATTGGTGATACATGTAAGCTCTTAAAAAGCGGGCCTCACCTTCTAATCGTTCTTTTAAAGGAGTGGCAACAGTTGCGGTAGGCAAGCTTTCCAGTGCTATGTTTGCCGTACGTATAAAATTATACATGTTGTTCCAGTTGGTATGACGGTTAACCCAACCAGTGTTTGATGGGTTTAAAATACCCTCGTTAATGGTATTGATGTTGCGACCTGCGTGTGTAAAAATTGCCTCGTCAGATATGGCTGCCAGCATCTGTTCATCAAAACCTCCCTCGTATAAGGCACCGTAAATACCTGTTACAAAGGCCTCGGCAAGCGCTGGATCTTTCCAGGTTTCGCTTGCGGCCACCTGGTCCAGTGGCTGCGTGTTTAAAAACTCCTTTTTACACCCGGTAAGCAAAGCGCCTCCCAGAAGTAGAGTAAGCAATGTTAATTGATGTGTTTTTTTCATGATTGATATAATTAAAAGGTTACCCGTATACCGGTATTAATAATTCGTGATTGTGGATAAGCATAGCCATTTTCGGCTGTAGCCTCAGGATCCCAAATGCCCAGTTGATCCCATGTGGCGAGGTTTAGTCCGTTTACATAAAGGCGTAATCTGCTAATGCCTATTTTTCTTCCAACTTCAGGGCCCATGGTATAACCGATCTCAAAGTTTTTAAACCTTAGGTAGTCATTACTTCTTAACCAATACGTATTATTTCTAAAACTGTTGGTATAATAGCGGTTGGTGCGGCTTACCAGCCGTGGATGTTCGCTGCTGGGGTTATCAACCGACCAACGATTGTCATAACCATATTGAAGCCAATTTCCAAACTCGCCAGTCTCGTTAAAATTTAACAACTGCTGGCCACCCAACGCCCCCTGAAATAGGACCGACATATCGAAGCTTTTGTACGACATGTTTAATGTAACTCCACCAGTAAACCTGGGGTCGCGTGTTTTATCAAGGCGCACAGCATCCAAATCGCTAATTTTTCCGTCGCCATTTACATCTTTAAATTTCATATCGCCTGGACGAAGCGCTCTTTCGGCTGCACTATAATCAAGTTTGTTATCGGCAATTTCCTTGGCATCTCTAAACACCCCATCGTACTGATAAGCAAGAAATGCAAATCCATTGGTACCAAAGGGATGCCCTGTTGCTTTCTGATAATCGGGAACGCCCGGGTTTTCGTCCCAAAAGAGTATTTTGTTTTTGGTAAAGCCCCCGTTGAACGCTACGTTAAAGGTGACATCTTTTACTTTACCATTATAACCTATTCTAAACTCATAACCCGTGTTTTGCAGCCTACCTGCATTTACTGGTGGTAACAAAGGGGTAATGCCCGAGCTTTGAGGAGTAGAACCAGCACGCTGAATTAATATTTGATCTCGCTGGTTTTTGAACATATCAAATTCAAAAAAAACTTTATTATTGAACAACGATCCTTCAATACCTACATTGGTATTTTTGGCTACCTCCCAGGTAAAATCCAGGTTAGGTACTCGTACTTCGGAAAGAGTACGCACCTGCTGAGAGTTGATTACCTGAACACCGCTAAGTGAGTAGGTGGACAGATATGCATAGTCGGCCAGGTTAAGGCGGTCGTTTCCTAGTTCGCCATAAGAGCCACGCAATTTAAGGTTGTTTATGAAACCAACGTTGGACATAAACTTCTCCTTGGTTACGTTCCAGCCAAGTAATATGCCTGGAAAGAAACCAAAACGTTTGGCCTCAGGAAAAATGTAAGAACCATCGTATCGCCAAACAACTTCGGCCAGGTATTTTTCTTTGTAATTGTAAGCTACCCGTCCAAAATAACTTAACCTTGCATTTTCAAATCCGGTTCCACCAACATCTTGTTGCACTGTTCCTCCTACATTTAATTGGTCAATAGCGGGTGATATAAAATTGCGGCGGAAAGCAAAAAAGTTGTCACCCGCGCGGGTTTCTTTTTGAATGCCACCCAATACAGCAATGGTGTGGTTTTGAGCAATCACCTTGTCGTAATTTACCAATCCTGTAAGGGTAATACGCAATTCCTCCTCACTTGTTAATCGTAACTGGGGGTCAGGAAAGGTTGACCGAACCGTTTTTGTTAGTTTAGGAGTGGTACCATCGGGTTCAAACGATACTTTATCCCATGTGTACAACGACCATGGAGTTTGAAAACGTTTATTGCGTGCTATAAATTTATCGGCGGCCCCCTGCAGGGTAAATTTTAAACCAGCTATCCACGGGTTCAGAATTTCTACCTGGCCGTTGGTTTGAAAATAGTCTCTTTTGTTTCTATCGTAACCGGTTGCGCCAGTAGTAATTACAACAGGGTTTTCTCCATTTTCAATATCCGGGCCTGGTAAACCATTTGGCCATACAGCTATTTCGGTTGGTTTGCCACGTATCAGCATCCTAAAAATAGAACCTGCGCCTACCGTTGGAAAAAACCTATATTCTTCGCGGGCAGTAAGGCCAATGTTGGCATTGATGTACTTATTAACCTTGGCGTCAAGGTTAAGACGCAAATCGTATTGTTGGTAACCGGTTGC
>JBBQVY010000241.1:0-7207 GCA_038211085.1 Chitinophagales bacterium
TAGTTGATGATTTTGTGGTAACTGCTAAAACTTTAAATCAAACCATCCAACCCGGAGATGTAGTTTTTGTAAGTATTGGTAACTTATAATTATGTCGTTTACTTTAGAAAATTTCACGCAAAGAAAAAAAGGAGCAAAGGCACAAAGACGAACCTTGTCTTTTTTGCATCTTCGCGTGGTATTTCTTTGCGTCTTTGCGCGAAAGTCCACAATGCTTCTGTAAACGACATTGGCTTATAATTGACCCTGACAGCTTTTCTTTTTATAAGATTTAAATCCTAAAATAAAGACAAAAGCAAACAGTATACATTCTTCCAAACTCTTTGTATTTTACCCAAAAATATTATTATGAAAAAGTATCTGTTTCAATCTTTGATTATTTTAATAGCTGCATCGTTTACCGGCCCTCAAAAATTGGCTGCACAATCCGTTCCCGGCGATTCCATTCTCTCCATGTTTGTAAAAGATTGGGAAAGAGCCAGGGCATATACCGATGAATACCTCGCTACTATGCCTTCCGATAAATATTCATTTAAAGCTCATGACAGCATCCGGAGTTTTGGCCAACAAATGTTGCACCTCGCCCAGACAAATATGTTTTTAATAAACTTAGCTACGGACGAAAAACCAACTTTTGGGGGGCGTGACCTTGAAAAAACTATAAGTGCTCAAAGCGCGGACTCCGTAAAGTATTATGTTGATAAGAGTTATGATTTTGCCATCAATTCTCTAAAAAAAGCAAATCCTTCCACGTTGTGGGAAATGAAATCTTTTAACATGGGCAGGGTATTAAATGAAACACGCATGGCGTGGATCATGAAAGCCTTTGAACACCAAACCCATCACCGCGGACAAACCACTATCTACCTGAGGGTGGCAGGTCTAAAACCGCCGCAGGAAAAATTGTTCTGATAATATACCGGGTCAATCGCAAGGTTGACCCGGTTTTTTTGGTCAGCTTTCCAATCAATTAATAGGGTGGCATCTCAACGATTGCTTTGTACTACCACATAATTTTTACATGTGTCTCTCCAGTCTTTTATTTTAGCAAACATTTTTGGTAGAAGGTTGTAATTGTTTTCGATGACTGGAATCGAAAAACAGCACCTTCCTGTAAAGACCTGTATTTCCTGCAACAAACCTTTTTCGTGGCGCAAAAAATGGGAGAAAAACTGGAACGAAGTAAAATATTGCAGTGAACGCTGCAGAAGAAACAAACCATGAACATACCTATTAATATACTTACGCCTAATGCAGTTGAGGCAAATGAAGTCTCAAAAGATGAGAAGCCTCTTGAACTTGCAGCTTTGCCAATGAACGTTGGCTTTTCATTGATTGATACAGACCGTATAATAGAAATGGCTTGGGAAGACAGGACCCCTTTTGATGCAATTGAATTTCAGTTTGGACTGAAGGAAGCAGCAGTCAAGAAATTCATGAAGAAGAATTTAAAGCCGGGCAGTTATCGTTTGTGGCGTAACAGGGTGGAGCATTGTAAAACCAAACATGCTAAAAAAAGGATTGCAGGCATCGATCGTTTTAAATGCAACCTCCAACGCAACATCAGCATGAATAAAATTTCGAAGCGTTAGAGAACAAAGCCATCCTGCATAATTGTTTCAGCCCGAGGCCAAACAAAGTTCTCCCGCTAAATTGTTTCAGCATTCCATGCAAGAATTTGAAGGTTGTTAAACGATATGCGCCAGAGGCGCAACCGCTCTGTAGAACTTTATCAACCAATTTCGGTTTCCTGCCCCGGCGGGGCAGCCCCATAAAATTTGGTCTCAAATAGATATGTGTTGCCCGGCCGGGGCAAGAATGGATTTGGGGTTATTGATTTGCTACAGAGAGGTAACGCCGCTGGCGTAAAAACAATGCAGGACAGCTGAAACCAAATGCATTTTATGATTAACCGATGTGCTGGAATGCTGAAATAAGTTTACAATGCCATCGTGGCCAAACAAAGCCGTCATGCTGAATTTATTTCAGCATCCCCTGCAAAACATGACAATATCCAGGGGATCCCAAAATGAGTTCGGGGTGACGGCAGAGATACATTTCATGGAAACCCTCTCTAACCGGAGAGGCACCGAGGCTGAGCCCAACCTAAGCCCTCATGCTGAATTCATTTCAGCATCCCCTGGAATAAAACCCATTATCCAGGGGATCCCGAAACGAGTTCGGGATGAAAGCCTGCAGGTCGGGTGCCGTCATGCTGAATTTAATTCAGCATCCCCTGCAACACAACCCATTATTCAGGGGATCCCGAAAATCCCCAAATCTAAAACTCCATCTAATATTTATTTAGCCATTACTAATCCACATTCAACAAAAAATTTCTCTACTGCTTTCTGTTTGTTTATTACAACACGAAAGCGTAGTACCTTGTCTTCTAAACAAAATTGCTTCCATATGTCTAACCGAAGATTATTCTTATGGCAAACCAGTTCGTTTGCTTTAGGTACATTGCTACTTCCTTCATGCGTAAACAATAGTAAATCCTCCACATCAGGTGTAGATTCAACAGCATCGGATACAGCGACAACAGCCAACAATAATATACCTGGTAATATAGGCCCCATTGGTGTTCAGCTATGGTCAGTCAAAGATGTTTTGGAAAAAGACATCGCCGGCACCATACAAAAATTATCAGCCATTGGTTATAAAGAAATTGAATCTTACCCTGGAGAGAAGGGCCATTATTATGGTATGGAGCCGAAAGAATTTAAAAAGTTGTTGGAAGATAACGGCATGAAACTCATAAGCAGTCATGTAGGCTCGGGTACAAAATCAGGAAAAGCTGAAACCTGGCACCAGGCCACCCTGCTTCAAAAATTTGATGAGTTGGTGGAGCATGCCGCTGAGACAGGACAAGAATACCTTACGTGTTCCTGGTTAGATGAAAGCCTGCGTGGCGACCTGAAAGGCGTAACAGATCTTTTTAATGCTGCCGGCGAAAAATGCAAAAAGGGTGGGCTGCAGTTTGCTTACCACAACCACGATTTTGAATTTAAAAAATCCGGTGATGGCCTGTTGTACAATTACATGTTAGACCATACGGATAAAGACCTTGTTAAGTATGAAATGGATATGTATTGGGTGGTAAGAGGTGGACAAGATCCGGTGGCATATTTCAACAAATACCCCAACCGCTTTCCTTTAGGTCATGTAAAAGACATGGATAAACAAGACCAAAGCAAGAACACCGAGATAGGTAAGGGCACCATCAATTTTGCTGAACTATTAAAGACCGCAAAACAAAATGGTATGAAGCATTTTATCATAGAGCAGGAATCCTTCACCATGCCATCTATCCAAAGTATGAAAGAAGATTATGAATACATGGCACAACTAACCATATAAATGAAAGAGTAACATACTTACATCTTAACAACTTTTTACTTCTATAAAAGCACCAAATTATTATGTATCAACCAAACTCAAGAAGATCATTTCTTAAACTATCTGGCACATTAGCTGCCGGTTCTTTATTGCTACCTAATCTTGTTTCGGCCGAAAAGAAAAAGATAAAAAATGTTGGTGTGCAATTGTATAGTGTTAGAAAAGAAATGCTGGAAGATGCTGCAGGCACGCTAAAAAAACTGGCGCAGATCGGTTACAAACAACTGGAATCAGCTCGCAGCCAGAAAGGCAATTATTATGGCCTCACTCCTGCTGAAATTAAAAAAATCACTGCCGACCTGGGGCTAACTTTAAGAAGTGGTCATGTGGGCATTGATAAAGACTGGCAAAAGTCAATTGATGCAGCCGCAGAAGCCGGGCAGGAATACCTCATATGTTCTTCCATGCCTTCCAACGGCCAGACCATATCTAATTACAGCAAGGTTGCCGACCAGTTTAATAAAGCCGGGGAGGATTGCAAAAAAGCTAACCTCATCTTTGGTTACCACAACCACGATTACGAATTTAAAAAGGATGGAGACAAAGTATTGTACGATGTACTGCTTGAGAAGACCGAACCCTCCCTTGTAAAAATGGAGTTAGACCTGGGTTGGGTTGTGGTTACAGGTAACGATCCCAAAGATTATTTTGAAAGATTTGAAGGACGTTTTCCTTTATGGCATTTAAAAGATATGGTTGTTGCCAAACAACACAGCACCGAGTTTGGTAACGGCCAGCTTGATATAAAAGGCATGTTAGGTCTTGCAAAGAAATCGGGCATGAAACATTTTTTTGTAGAGCAGGAAGAATACACCAGCACCGCTTTTGAAAGCCTTCAGCAGGACTTTGATTATTTAATGAAGATGAAATAGATTGTTTAGTAGCTGCCCAAAAATGATATTTATAATACCAACACCAGTTTTCTATAGCTTCATCGTTGCCACGCTTCGAAGGCATATTATTTTAGCAGCGTGGCGGTTTACCCTGGGCCTGTCGAAGGGTCGCAAGCACTTCAATTGTAGTCAATATAGCATCTTCAGTTTCAAAATCAAAATTTCAAATTAAATTAAGAAAGCCTCTTAACACAATATATCTATCTCACAGCCTTATAAAAATTTATGAATAGAAGAACAGCCTTAAAAAACTGCTTTATTGTTACAGCTGGGGTTGCCTTTATCCCTTCTTGTATGCAGGAGAAAAGCAAGTCCTCCCTCCTGCTGAAAAATATAAAGATCAGCAGTGAACAGGAGCAATTAATGGCAGATTTATCCGATACCATTATACCCACAACTGATACTCCGGGGGCTAAAGATGTAGGCGCTCATTTGTTTGCTTTAATGATGATTGATGAATGTTATCAACCTGATGAACAAAAGAAATTCATGTCTGGGATGGAAGCTTTTCAAAATCTTACTAAAAAGAAATTTGACAAGTCATTCAGCAAGCTTACTCCACAACAACGCACAGAGTTGTTAACCGAACTGGAAGCTAAAAAGGATGAGAAGGATAATGAAGTTGTTGCTTTTTATAAAGTAGCAAAAGGCATGACTTTACAAGCATTTACCGGGTCTCAATATTACTTAACCAAAGTACGTGTGTACGAAATGGCGCCAGGCAGGTTTCATGGATGTGTACCAGTAAAAGCAGCTAAAGCATAACAAATAAACATGGGAAATAATAACGAAAACAGGCAGTTTGATGCAATTGTAATTGGCTCTGGCATGAGTGGCGGATGGGCTGCAAAAGAGTTTTGTGAAAAAGGTTTAAAGACATTGGTATTGGAAAGAGGAAGGGATGTAAAACATTTAAAAGATTACCCAACTACCAATATGAATCCATGGGAGTTTAAGCACCGTGGAAGGATACCTTATGAAATTGAAAAAGACAACCCTGTTATAAGCAAGTGCTATGCTTTTAAAGAAGATGCCATGCATTTTTTTGTAAAAGATAATGAGCATCCTTACGTACAGGAAAAACCTTTTGACTGGATCAGGGGCTACCAGGTTGGTGGCAAGTCTATCATGTGGGCAAGGCAAACACAGCGCTGGAGCAACTTCGATTTTGAAGGCCCGGCCCGTGATGGCTTTGCTGTTGACTGGCCCATTCGGTACAACGACATTGCAGACTGGTATAGCTATGTTGAAAAATTTGCAGGTATTTCAGGCAATAAAGACGGCATTGATACCTTGCCCGATGGTGAATTTTTACCTGCTGATGATCTTACTTGTGTGGAAACCTATTTTAAAGAACAGGTGGCAAAAAAATATACAGACAGGCATGTAATCTATGCCCGTTGTGCTCACTTAACCAAGCCAAACGACATACACTTACAACAAGGCAGGGGTCAGTGTCAGAAGAGAAATTTGTGCCAGCGTGGTTGCCCGTTCGGGGGTTATTACAACAGCAATTCCACTACCATACCCTGGGCTGAGAAAACAGGCAACCTAACCTTGCGTACACATTCAGTAGTACATTCCATTATTTACGACGACCAAAAACAGAAAGCTACAGGTGTAAGGGTTGTAGATGCAAATACCAAAGAAACCCTCGAGTTTTTTGCGCCGGTCATCTTTGTAAATGCGGCTGCATACAATACCAATCTCATCTTACTAAACTCAACCTCTAACCGCTTTCCTAATGGGTTGGGTAACGATAGTGGAGTATTGGGCAAGTATGTAGCTTTTCATAATTACCGGGCAAGGGTTAGCGCCAAATATGATGGAATGCTGGATAGCATTACCGATGGCCGCCGGCCAACCAGTGCCTACATCCCCCGTTTCAGAAATGTATACAAACAGGAAACAGATTTTTTACGGGGCTACGCCATGACGTTTTCTGCATCAAGAGGAACCAAACAAAATAATGATGGTTTTGGTAATGACCTTAAGACTAAATTATTGGCAGAACCTGAATTTGGCCCTTGGTATGTAGGCGCGGGCATGATGGGTGAAACCATACCGAAGGAAACCAATTTTGTAACCTTAGACCCGGTTAAAAAAGATGAATGGGGCATCCCGCTATTAAAAATTTCTATCGATTATGATGACAATGATGAGAAGATGATACAGGACTTTTTTAAGGAGCTGACCACCATGTTTACCGATGCAGGCTTTATTGATATCAAAACTTCAGATTCAAAGCAGGCTCCCGGTTTAGACATACATGAAATGGGTGGTGTAAGAATGGGCAACGATCCAAAAACATCTATGCTTAACAAGTGGCATCAACTGCATGCATGTAAAAACGTGTTTGTAACGGATGGCGCTTCGATGACATCAACTTCAACCCAAAACCCTTCTTTAACTTATATGGCATTTACAGCAAGGGCGGCAAATTATGCAGTGGAGCAGTTGAAGAAAGGAACCTTATAATTTAAAAAATGCTTTTTTATTTGGGGCTGTCTTAACGGACAGCCTTTTTAATTATACTCGAAGCCGTCCTGCTGAATTTATTTCACCATCCTCTGCAAAACATTCCAATATCCTGCAGATCCCGAAACGAGTGCGGGATGACGGCTTGCGGATGCCAATGCCACAGTTGTAAACAATTTGTGAAGTTTTCCCCTCCTTTTCAAGGAGGGGACCGATTTTATGCTTCGCATAAAATCAGGGGTGGTTAAACTCTGCTTTAATTTTTTCTAACACCCAGGCGATATGTTCATACACCACTTGTTTTCGAAGCGGATCACTTTTATTCCTGTACTTTTTAGATAATTTTTTTTGACACGATCTTTCTCAATGCCTGGATCCCAAAAATGATCTTCACCATCCAACTCAATCACTAATTTTTCGGATAGGCAATAGAA
>JBBQVY010000242.1:0-7196 GCA_038211085.1 Chitinophagales bacterium
TGCCTGCTTTACCCATTCGTTTACAACCCATCCATTCTCACCGGGTTGTGCCACACGTAACCTGCCCTTATCAACTTCTTCAATAACTTCTCTAACAGCAGCTTCGTATCGCTGTGTTTTTAATAGGTCTCTGCTGGCAAACGCCTGTTGTATTAAATCTTTTAATTCCATTGTAAAAATTTGCGGCAAAAATACAGGGATAAATAAAATTGAACGCTATAATATGGTTGTTTGGTGGATTGCAAATGGTCGCTTTTTTGATGACGGGCATTAGTTCCTTAATCAGGCCCCGGTTGTGTTATGCTAATTCCGGTTTATCGGAACTCTCTTGTACTGTATCTTTTCATGGCGGCTTTTCCTATGCACATTGCCATTTATTAATCATATAAACACTGCTGCAATTTACAATGCACTTTGTTATTAAGGGCTTTTGCTACCTATCTATCAACGCCCAGTTTTGAGTAAGATAATCATTGGCTGCTTTGCTTTTATTAGTTAGCAGAGCATACGAAGTTGATAAAGGAACATTTTTAGTTGCCTGGAATATTGCCCAATGCACCCATCCTTTTTCCGAAGGTGAAGGAGCTTTTAAACCCATTACTTGTAAACGATTTAGAATTACATATGTTGGGTAATCAACAATATTAAACAGCCGGAGCAGGTTTATTTTTTGTGGTCGGTTGCGGGTATAAAATATATTTATCCCCTGGATTTGCTTGTCTTTCACTATCTTTTTCCAAACCTCTTTTCGCTCTGCATTTTCTATACAAATGTTTAAAAAAACAACGTTTGTATCGCTGGCAAAGTAAGCCTGTAGTTTTTTTGCAAAGGGTATTTCTTTAAGGCAGGGAGGGCATGCTGTAAACCAAAAATCAATATACACGGTTTTAGTAGCCAGGTTTGCAGTATTAAAAATGGTACTGTCTATGGTTTCTAATTCCATGATCGGAAGGGAGGTTGCCTTTTGCTGGTCATACACGTTGGAAGGTAAAGAGGGCATTTGCTGTTGGGCGTTTGAAACATACATACCCAGCAACGCAACAGAACAAAAAGTAAGCTTCTTGATCAGGGGCACAAAACATCTCTTGTATTCCATCACTTCCATAATCTAAATTAACTTTGGCAACTTATATGCAGCCATCACCAATGAGTCCGGGACCTGCTTTACGCATTGCTTTTGATGCAAAACGGGCTTATCAAAACAATACAGGCCTGGGCCATTACAGCAGAACACTCATCTCATCGCTGGCTACTTTTTATCCGCAACACCAGTATTTTTTATGTGCGCCAAAACTAACCAATAGGTTTGATACGAGTTGTTTTGCAAACATGCACGATGTTACACCTCAATCATTCCTGTCCAAAAAATTCAGTTCGGTTTGGCGCAGCAACTGGGTAAAAGCCGATGTAAAAAAGCTTGGTATAAACATATACCATGGCCTGAGTCATGAAATACCAGTGGGTATTCAGTATACTGGCATTAAATCAGTAGTAACCATACACGACCTAATTTTTGAACGTTATCCCAACCAATACAAATGGTTAGATGTTCAGATTTATCGTAAAAAATTTAGGTACGCCTGCAAAAATGCTGACCTGGTAATTGCCATCAGCCAGCAAACCAAAGACGACATCATCCGGTTTTACAATATTCCCGAAGAAAAAATCCACATCTGCTATCAAAGCTGTAACCCCATATTTGAGCAAAAAGTGTTGGCAGATGAAAAGCTCCGGATTAAAAGATTATACCATCTGCCTGACCAATACTTTTTATATGTGGGCTCAATAATAGAACGTAAAAACCTGTTGAATATTTGCAAAGCCTATGCACTTTTAAACGACACTTTGAACATTCCGCTAGTGGTTATTGGTGATGGAAATGATTATAAAAAGGAGGTGACCAGGTTTATAGAAGAGCATCATCTCAACACTAAAATCATTTTTTTATCAGATATGCCTTATGCAAAATCGTCAACAGGATTTCAGCAGGCTACCGACTTTCCTGCCATTTATCAAATGGCTACGGCAATGATCTATCCCTCAATTTTTGAAGGATTTGGTATACCGGTTTTAGAGGCATTGTGGAGTGGTACCCCGGTAATCACTTCTAATATATCGTGTATGCCCGAAACAGGTGGAGATGCTGCCTTTTATGTTGATCCCTCTTCACCTGAACAAATAGCTGACGGACTTATGCAACTTTCCACCAACCAGGGTTTGGTTGCTGATATGGTTGAAAAAGGATACAGGCATGCTCAAAATTTTACACCTGCTAAATGTGCTGCGGCAGTTATGCAGGTTTATCTTCGCCTGTAATGACCGACTTTACAATTGACCTGGAAAGAAGCCTGGAGGTATTACATGCAGGAGGCATCATCCTGTACCCAACAGATACCGTTTGGGGCCTGGGATGCGATGCTACCAATGATGCCGCTGTTCAAAAACTCATTCAACTAAAAGGAAAACCAGGTCAGAAAGGGCTCATAGTATTATTGGCTACAGAACGAGATGTATTGCAATATGTAGCTGGTCCGGATATGGAGCTTTTTGATTTTTTGGAGCAGCAACAAAAACCAACAACAGTCATATACGACAATGGTGTAAATGTGGCAGGTGAGGTATTAAACAGTGACGGCAGTATTGCCATTCGTATTGTAAGAGAAGATTTTTGTCGTTACCTGGTAAAAAGATTTCGCAAACCCATTGTTGCCACTTCGGCAAACTTTCATACAGAACCAACTCCTCCAAATTTTACTTATATAAACCCCCGGCTAGTCCGCGAAGTGGATTATACCGTAAAATTCCGGCAGGATGATTTAGGTAATTCCGCAGCTTCTTCCATTATTAAGTGGATGGGCAATGGTAATGTTACGTTCCTCCGTAAATAATTTTTTGTACGTCAAAATTTTTTTAAGCTGCCTGCGTTTATGCATGGCATGTTTGGCAATAAAATTGCCTTACATAGCTTAAACCAACCATCATGACAAAAGTTAGAGTCGACATAACCCAGAACCCCATTACTACAGTAAGAGAATTTGTAGATACATTTTCAGGTAAAAACATGATCCCGCCTGCATTTAATACAACTACTTATACAAATCCCTTACAGCAATCGAGGCAATATTTGCCCACTTCTTGTATTTCTTCAACATCAGATTGGGAAAGTTTTAAAAATGAATTGGAGTTTGAATAAACTTTTCATAAGTTTTTTTACCAGATTTAAGTCTACGCGACCTACCTGCGATCCGTTTTACACATAGTATATTTGCCGCTATCATGTTGATAGCATTTAGCGAAAAAGAGAAAGAGATATTTGAAAAGATTGGGCATTCCGCCACACTGCTGAACATGCCTGCCTACCTGATAGGTGGCTTTGTTCGCGATAAAATTATTGGGCGTCCTACAAAAGATGCCGACATTGTTTGTTTAGGCGACGGCATTCAACTTGCCGAAAAAGTTACCCGTTATTTTCATCCCCATCCACACGTTTCCTTTTTTAAAAATTTTGGTACTGCACACATTCGTGTAGGCGATTTTGATATTGAATTTGTTGGTGCACGAAAGGAAAGTTATAACGAGACCAGCCGTAAACCAGAAGTACTACCCGGTACTTTAGAAGACGATCAGAACCGGAGAGATTTTACAATAAACGCCTTGGCAATAAAGCTGAACGATAAAGGTTTTGGCGACATTGTAGATCCCTTCAACGGCCTGCAGGATATTGCAGATAAAACCATTCGCACACCACTTGAACCCTTACAAACGTTTAGCGACGATCCTCTACGTATATTAAGAGCCATAAGGTTTGCCTCCCAGTTACATTTTAGCATAGATGCAAAAACCTTACAGGCAATCGCCGATAATAAATCTCGTCTTAAAATAGTTTCGCAGGAACGTATAACCGATGAACTGAATAAGATAATGCTCAGTTCCAAACCTTCAATTGGATGGGGATTGTTGTACACCACGGGTTTGCTGGAGATCATATTTCCGCAAATGATTGACCTCGCCGGAGCTGAATATATAGACGGCCATGGTCATAAAGATAATTTCTACCACACCTTGCAGGTATTAGATAACATTAGCAGGCATACCAACGACCTGTGGCTGCGCTGGGCAGCCTTATTACACGATATAGGTAAACCCGCTACAAAGAAGTTTGAAGATGGCCATGGGTGGACCTTTCATGGACATGAAGTAGTGGGTGCCCGGATGACACCGAAGATCTTTAATAAACTAAAGTTGCCCCTTAACGAAAAAATGAGGTTCGTGCAAAAATTGGTTGAATTGCATTTGAGACCCATTAGCCTTACAAAAGAAAATATAACAGACAGCGCCATACGCAGACTTTTGTTTGATGCAGGTGATGATATTGAAAGCTTAATGATGTTGTGTAAGGCAGATATTACCAGTAAAAACAAACAAAAAGTAAAACGTTTTATACTGAATTTTGAGATGGTGCAGCAAAG
The DNA here is from genome assembly GCA_038211085.1 of Chitinophagales bacterium. Lineage (GTDB taxonomy): Bacteria > Bacteroidota > Bacteroidia > Chitinophagales > Chitinophagaceae > Segetibacter. The sequence goes on from JBBQVY010000242.1 coordinate 4,470, forward strand.
GCTGCAAGAAGTAGAAGAGAGTGATAAAGTACGTAACTGGCAACCGCCGGTAACCGGCGAAATGATTATGGAAACCTTTAGCCTGCCACCCGGAAAAAAAGTGGGTATCATAAAAGATGCTATAAGAGAAGCTATCCTGGAAGGCATAATTCCCAACAATTATGAGGCAGCACATGCCTATATGTTGGAGAAGGGATTAGAACTTGATCTTACTATTCCCAGTAAGTAACTAATTGCAACACACAATCATGGCAAACGCATCTTACTTAATTTTATCTTTTTGCAGTGCCTGCAGGCACAACTCGTAGGTAGAAAATATTAAATTAATAATGCAAGGTGTTCCGATAGGAACGCTTTGTGCTTTTTTGAAACATTTCTACCCACCATTAGACCCTATCGGGACTATTAAAACAGTATTTCAATCCCTGTTTGAAATATAAAATGCGAAAAAAAATTTAGTTGTGTTGCCCTGTACACACAATCCGTAACATAAAATGTGTTGGCGTTATGTTTGTATTTAATCCTGATGATAATGAAGGTGTAGAACAAAGCATCGGGCTGGTATTGGTAACATATTGAGAAAACCATTCAGTTTATTACAGGTTGCAATTATTGATATCAATGCTTTGCAGGCTTGAAGGTTGGTGTTTTAAACCAGAAATTATCTGTTAGCTTTACTCATTATAAATCTATTATTTAAGAAATGGCCGTATTAAAGTTCAGAGCTTATTTTGAAGAAGACGATAGCGTATACCGGGATATAGTTGTAAAACATACCCAAACTTTTGCAGATTTGCATGGTGCAATTTTAAAATCGTACGATTTTGATCATAAGCACCAGGCTACCTTTTATCGCAGTAATGATACCTGGCAACGTGGCCGGGAGATTAGTTTGGAAAAGTATGATAAAGCTTACAAAGCCGAGCCCTTGATCATGAGCGAGGTAAGTATTGGAAGTGAGATAAAAGATCCCAACCAGAAATTTATTTTAGAATATGACTTTACCCGCAAATGGGTTTTTTTAGTTGAGTTGATAAACGTGAGCAAGGAAGAAAGCGCCAAGATTACTTACCCATCAACCTCCCGCAGTGAAGGAATTGCCCCTGCCCAGTACGGAACAAAAAGTTTGTTGGGTGATAAGTTTATTGACATAGAAGAAAAGTATGACCTCTCAGCCACTGCAGAGGGATTTAGCAGGGAAGGAGAGGGAGATGATCCTGAAGAAGATGCCACAGAAAATGAGCAGGACGATGAGGGTAAGGAAGAGTTTTAATTTTATACCTGCAACATTAAAGATTTGATATTAAGAGGTGAAAATCACCTTTGTTATGCAAGCACATTCAAAAACCGTTATTGTAGTTTGTGGTCCTACCGCTGTTGGAAAAACCGCTTTTTCAATTCAACTCGCAAAGCATTTTAATACACAAATACTTTCTGCCGATAGCAGGCAATGTTTTAAAGAATTAAATATTGGTGTAGCCAAAGCTTCGGTTGAAGAACTAGCCTCGGTTCATCATTATTTCATCAACTCACATTCCGTTCAACAGGAAGTCAATGCAGGTGTTTACGAGCAATATGCCTTACACTCAGTTGAAGAAATTTTTAGCAAAAACAATGTTGCTGTTTGCGTTGGCGGTACAGGTTTGTACATTAAAGCATTTTGCGAAGGCATTGATTTAATACCACAAACACCGGCAGACCTCAGGCAGCAATTAACCGAAACTTACCAGGCAAAAGGATTGGATTGGCTGCAAAATGAAGTACAACAAAAAGACCTCGCATTTTGGAAAGTTGCCGAACAACAAAACCCGCACAGGTTGCTTCGTGCATTAGAAGTGCTACATACTTCGGGTAGGTCCATCGCAACTTTTAGAACCGGCGCTGAGGTTCGCCGCCCTTTCAATATTATAAAAATTGGACTTGAGTTGCCACGTGATATTTTAAACGAACGCATTAATAAAAGGGTGGATGGAATGATGCTTGAAGGTTTATTAGAAGAGGTGCAGAGCCTAAAACCTTATGAGTCATTAAATGCTTTGCAAACGGTAGGATACAAAGAATTGTTCGATCATTTAAACGGTTCGCTCACACTGTCACAAGCTACTGAACGCATAAAGATCAATACCCGTCAATATGCAAAACGACAAATGACATGGTTTAAAAAAGACGCCTCTATTAAATGGTTTGATGCTGCAGATTTGGATGTTGAAAGCATTATTAGCTATGTTGAATGATGGATGAGAAATGGTGAATTCTAAGTTCTGAAGGTTGTTATTATGTTGGGAGGTGGTTGATGAATTTGAAAGAAGGAGAGTAGCGAGTGCCGTCTTATCTTTCCCCTTCAATTAGCTCTATTCATTAATCAATGTCGTTTACATAAGCATTATGAACTTCCACGCAAAGACGCAAAGAAATACCAAGCAAAGTCGCAAAGGAAGAAAAGGTATGACTTTGCGCCTTGACTCCTTTTTTTCCTTTGCGTGAAATCTTTTTAAGTAAACCACATTGATTCATTATCCTCTATCCTTTTTAATTTTTAATTTTTACTTTTTACTTTCCCCCCATGCCAGATTTTTCCTTAAAAAGCAAAGTGATCGTCACCTGCAACAAGCGTCTTTCTCCTTACCTGCAAATGGAAATTGCAGAGATGGGTTTTGAAATAAAAAAAACCTTTGCCACTTATGTTGAAATATTTGCCAGTCTGAATGAGTGCATTCGTTTGAACCT
>JBBQVY010000243.1:0-7182 GCA_038211085.1 Chitinophagales bacterium
CAACTTGCTAAAGAGCTTTTGAAACCAAATAAGAAGCAAAAGAATATAAAATTACATTCAGCAGCTAACGCCTAATATGCACTCTCTCTTGTTTCCTCATTTTTCAAGTGCTGAGATTGTGTTTCAACCGCCACCTTTAAATCCCTTGTATTTTTTTGCACTGCAATCGCTGAAAAAATACTTAGTATAAAAGACATAGCATAAAAACCTTTCTCACTTCGCAGCAGTGTTGCGTTCCAAAGTCCTACTGTAAGCAACACTAAACAAAGTATAGTGCTAAACCAGGCAATTCCATAATAAAGGCTTGTTACGGGAATACCTTCCATTTGGTCTCTAACTGCTTTTTGTAAAGAGATAGCGGAAAAGAGACCAAACATGAGAACAGTGAAGTAGTAGCCTTTTTCATTTAATTGCATGTCGGCGTTCCATAATCCGATAATGTAAGCAGTAATACCAATTAATAATGCGCTCCATGAAGCGCCAATAAATGCTGCAGATGGTTGTTGATTGTTGTTGCGTTCCATAATTTATATTTATGAAACAAATCTATTTCGCCGGGCAGCACTACGTTTTGACATTGGTCAAAAACAGAATTAGCAATTGTTAAAGACGGCCGCGAACACGACTAAGGGTTTCCTGGCTTATCCCAAGGTAAGATGCAACGTAACCAAGCGGAACCCTTTCTAAAATATGAGGTGTTTGAGAAAGCAAGTTTTGATAACGTTCTAATGCAGATTTGAATTGAGCATTTACAAATCGCTCTTCCAGTCGAATATAATATTTCTCGTAAGCTATTCTAACAAGCCGTTCTATATCGTGGTACTCGTTAAGCAAACAATTAAGGTTCTCTTTTGAAATAGCCCATAATACACTTCCTTCTATTAGTTGAATATTTTCGACAGCCGGCTGGTGGGTAATAAAACTGTGAAACGAGGTAACAAAGTCTTTTTCAAATGCAAACCAATGCGTAATCTCTTTACCATCCAGGTTATAGAAGCCTCTCAGTGCACCATGCTCAAGAAAATATATGTGTCTGCATATCTTTCCTTCTTTTACCAGGTATTCATTTTTTGATAACACTACTTGTTCAAGAAAAGCATGCATTGCCTGTTGTGCTTCGGCACTAACGTGGTAGAACGTTTCGATATGTTTTAAAAGCTGTTGTATTGTGCGTAATTCAGGCAGGTAAATTAATGAAGAATGCTGAATAGATTTTGTAGACTGAACCATGAAGGCCTACTACTTAGATCCAGACCTTGAAATGCTTAAAGAAGCTAAAAATCAAATAAACAAAAGCAGATTGCTTTCCCGGAAAACGTGTTCGGACAGACTGTTCCTTGCGATTACAATCCCTGTTGTTAAGGTTTAAAACCCAATGTCGTGCTAAACCCTACCCTTTCACCGCCACCCGCCAAATCACGTTACTCGCATCGTCGGCAACCAATAGGCTGCCATCAGCTAAGACTGTAACGCCTACCGGGCGTCCATGTACTTCGGCCGAGGGGATGTCTTTGACAAAACCAGTTAAAAAATCTTCGGGTTGCCCGGCAGGTTTACCATTTTTGAATGGCACAAAAAGCACTTTATAGCCGGCTAAAGTAGAGCGGTTCCATGAGCCGTGCTGGCCAATGAACGCACCGTTTTGGTAATGAGCAGGAAAAACTGTTTTGTCGTAAAAAGCAAGCCCTAACGAGGCCGTATGGGCACCCAGCGATACATCGGGCACAATGGCCTTGGCAATAAGGTCGGGGCGCTGGTGTTCTTTCATTCGCGGGTCTTCGTGCTGCCCGAAATAGGAATAAGGCCAGCCATAAAAGCCGCCTTGTTGCACGCTGGTAAGATAATCAGGCACCAACTCATCACCAAGTTCGTCCCGCTCATTTACGGCTGTCCACAAAGTTTCTGTGCCCGGTGCCCATGCCATACCCACCGGGTTGCGAAGGCCGCCGGCATACACCTTTTCGCCCGAGCCATCGGGATTAATCTCTAAAATATTAGCCCGCCGCACCTCGTTCTCCATTCCATTTTCACCCACATTACTGCCCGAACCAACAGAAATATAAATTTTCGTTCCTGCACTGTTGGACACAATATTTCTTGTCCAGTGATTGTTATAGCCACCTGCGGGCAGGTCAACGATCTTTTCCGCTTTACCACTCACTTTTGTATCACCCATTTTAAAAGGATAACGGCTTAGTCCATTGGTATTGGCCACAAAGAAATAGCCATTTAGCACCAGCATGCCCAAGGGTCTGTCGAGGCCCTCTAAAAACACCGAACGGGTTTCATACACACCATCTTTACCGGCATCCCTGAACATTGTTATGCGATTAGCGCTTTTGCCATAGTGCTGGGTTTTTATTCGTGGATGAATACCGGCACCTAACCGTTTTAGCCACGATAATGTAGTATTCGACTCTGCCACAAACACATCACCGTTTGGTGCCTGGTATATCCACCGCGGGTTCTGTAGCCCGTCTGCAAAGCGTGTTACAGTAAATCCCGCCGGTGCTACCGGTGTTGTACCCTGCTCCCACCCAACAACCTTACTATAACGGGTGACAGATTTACTTTCTAAAGGCGCAGGAAGATTTTCTTTGTTATAGTTGGAAGTAGAAGAAGCCTTTTGCGAGCTGGTTGAACATGATGCGATCGATGCCAAAATGATGCAAACCCAAAATGATTCAAAAGCGCTGTATAAGTATTTCACGAGGCTAAAATTACTGTAAATGCCCGGTTAACGTTGCGGCCATGCTTTATGGGGTGCATTTCAAATTTTAGCTTTTTTGGTGTCGGGCATTAGTTTAATTATTAGGCCCCGGTTGTGTCATATTAATTCCGGTTTTTATCGGAACTCCCGTGTACTGTGTCTTTTCATGCGTCAGTCCCGACTTTTCGGGGGCGGCTAGTCCTATGCTGTTTTCCATTTTATATAATCTATACTTACTGCAACAATTTGTCCCTGGCAATAACTTTCTTTTACAAGTTACACGGTAGACTTATTAGCTCATTGTATTAGGCAGATACTTCGCAAAGTAGGACCGACCTCATATAAAAATGCGTTAAGAAAATGAGTAGGACAGGCGTTAAGAAATGAAAAATGAACGTTACCTAAGTTTGGAAATATTTTTAGTCAGTTAGTTGCACATAGCCCGATCTTGTCAACTGTTGTAACTTATTTCATTTTAGCCTGACCTATTCATTTTTAGCTTTTTTTATGGAGTTCCCGCAAAAAAGCCGAACAGGCTTTGATTTTTTGTTTCTTTTTTATCAAGAAAAAAGAAAAGAAATCGTAATCTAATAGTAGATAAGAGTTTGCGACCTATCCAGGTAATCTCATCACTTCATTCCAATTCCTATCTTCACCCCTTAAATTCACCCATGTTTCGATTACTCATAGTACTGGTACTATTTCTTTCTTCACTCCTCGTCCTCTTTCGTGCACCAACAAATTTTCTTTGGTATGTATCTATTGTAATCACTGAGTTTTCATGGGTGTTTTGTTGCATATCGGTTGGGCTTTTATTTTGGCGGTTTGGTAGCCATAAGTATTTTCTGGCAACAAATATCCTGGCCATTTTCGCCTTTATCATTTTTACCATTCCGGTAATTAGTGCCTATAGAATAGCGGCTACACTAAGTAAAAATCTTGCTGCTGCTTTCGGCGATACAACCAGGTTTAACAATGCGCCATTCTCATTTACCAAATTAATTACGGGTATAAACGCTAAGCAGGTTCCTTATAAAACCTATACGTATGATGCGGCAAAAGCGCTAACGTTAGACTTCTACCCTGCTACAACTTCAGGTAAAAGACCCTGCGTAATTGTTGTGCATGGAGGCTCATGGGCAGGCGGCGACAGCCAGCAATTACCCGAACTAAATAGTGAATTGGCCAAAGCAGGTTACCATGTGGCCTCGATCAATTACAGGCTGGCACCGCAACACCTCTTTCCTGCACCTGTTGAAGACTTACAGCGATCACTTTCTTTTCTGCGTAGCAAAGCAAAAGATTTACAAATCGACACCAACAACTTTGTTCTACTGGGACGTAGTGCCGGCGGGCAGATTGTATTGACTGCTGCATACACGCTAAAAGATCCGGCAATTAAAGGAGTGATTAGTTTTTATGGACCCGCAGATATGGTATGGGGTTATCAAAATCCTACAAACCCATTGGTATTAAATAGTGGTAAAGTGATGGCTGACTATTTGGGTGGTAACTACGAGAAAGTGCCGGCCCAATATGTCAATAGCTCGGCAACAGAAACGTGGCAGATCCACCCTGTTCCAACACTTCTCATTCATGGAAAAAACGATCCTTTGGTCTCTCATATTCACACGGAGCGGTTGAGCAACAAACTCACCGGCATCAACCATAATGAGCTCTATTTACCGTGGGCAACGCATGGTTTTGATTGGACACTCAATGGGCCAGGGGGGCAGCTAAGCACCTTTGCCGTAATGCAGTTTTTGCAGGGTGTTGTTCAAACTAAATAAGTGCATTTTCGCAGGTACGAGCAATTGCACTTCGCCCACTGGGGAAAATGATATGCAGATTGGAAAAATGATCTATGGAACCAATTGCCAATATTAAACGATGACGGCGAAGCTTTGATGAAGAGACAATTCAGCAGGAGCTAAAAAACATGGAAGCAGATTTGGAGGAATTAAATAATATGACCGATGAAGAAAGAAAAAGGAATACCTATTTAATGGAGGATTTTCTGAAAAAATTATAATAAGCTGGCGGAAAGCGAAAATTAAAGCCCCAGCTTTAAATTTCGAAGCATTTTCAACCAACAAACTAATTGAACAGCGCACACCGTATTTATTAAAGTTTACATTTTTTGTCGGGACCTGCAATTGATATTATCTTAAAACCGTGAAGCACGACCTACTCCAACTGTTTTATGCCTACCCCCAATACGCTATATTGCTTAGTTTGCTTATAAGTATAATTATTGCCGTTATAGGGGTGTTGCCAAGTGTATTTGTTACAGCAGCCAATATTTTATTCTTTGGCTTTTGGCAGGGCACTTTCATTTCTTTTGCCGGAGAGGCAATAGGTGCATTGATTGCTTTTTTGCTGTATCGCAAAGGTTTTAAAAAACGTATAGTCACTAACTTCAAAAATTATCCCAGGGTGCAGCAACTTTTACATATTACCGGGCGCAAGGCTTTTCTTACCATACTTTCTTTACGATTGTTGCCTTTTGTGCCTTCAGGTATTATAACGTTTGGTGCTGCAATTGGCAGGGTTAGCGTTGCCGTTTTTTTTGTTGCGAGTTCAATCGGCAAGTTTCCATCTCTCATAATGGAAGCATATGCAGCCTACCAGGTATCGTCTTTTAATTGGCAAGGCAAACTCATTTTGCTATTGGCGGGCATCTACCTTTTGTACGCCGTTTTTAAACACAACAAGCCTGTTTCGAGTAATTCAATAAGAAATAAAGCGGGTAAAGATGATAGCACAATCAATAATGATGGCCTACGCTAATAACGTTTCAATCTGTTGTAGCTCTTCTCCTGAAAATTGAAGGTTTTTAAGGCATTCAAGACTGTCAGATAATTGCGCCGGCTTACTTGCCCCAACCAATACTGTGGTAATTCTATTATCCTTTAAAATCCAGGATAAGGCCATTTGTGCCAGGGTTTGTCCCCTATGGTTTGCAACATCATTCAACTTTCTTATTTTATTAAGGGTCTGCTCGTCTAAATGATTTTCCTTTAAAAATCCATGCGGCTTGGCTACCCTTGAATCTTCAGGAATACCATGCAGATATTTGTTGGTTAATAAGCCCTGCGCCAATGGCGAAAAAGGGATACAGCCAATCCCCTCCTGTTCCAAAACATCCAGCAAACCACCTTCAACCCACCGCTCAAACATGGAGTATTTGGGTTGATGGATGAGGCACGGTGTACCCAATCTTTTTAAAATACCTACTGCCTGTGCTGTCTCCTCTTTACTATAACTTGATATGCCTGCATACAAAGCTTTTCCCTGCCTTACCACCAGGTCCAATGCCCCCATAGTTTCTTCCATAGGCGTGTTAGGGTCGGGACGATGTGAATAGAATATATCAACATACTCAAGACCCATTCTCTTCAGGCTCTGGTCAAGACTTGACACCAAATATTTTTTTGAACCCCACTCGCCGTATGGTCCCGGCCACATGTAATACCCTGCCTTTGTTGAGATGATCATTTCATCGCGGTAGCCCTCAAAATCTTCTTTTAAAATGCGGCCAAAATTTTCTTCAGCCGAGCCAGCCGGGGGACCATAATTATTTGCAAGATCAAAATGTGTAATGCCTGAATCGAATGCAAGATGTAATATCTCCCTACAGTTTTCAAGTACATCAACATGACCGAAATTATGCCAAAGGCCCAATGAAACTGCCGGAAGTAACACTCCACTATTTCCACATCTGTTATATACCATGTTATCGTAACGGCCGGGTGCAGGAGTATAGCCCATAATGTTTTTTTGTAAAAGTAAATGAAAGCGATTAGGATAATTAAAAAGTAAAAACGAGAAAGAAATTGGTACAACTAATCAAGCCTTTTGCTAATGTCGCTGTCTATCTTTTCGAAGAGATGCTGGGGTTTGAACACTCTCCACGTAGGTATGTTCATCAGCTCGATATAATAATTGAGCTTGCGTTTTTTAAAATCATACTGCGTTTGTTCGGGCATGTTAAGGGCTACTACCCACCCGCCATCATCGGTCACTTCTTCAAACCACTCTTCATAATAATCCTTATCGCCACTATGAAAATTCAAAACGTTCTCCGTTATTAAAATAAATTTTGAGATGTGGTGCAGCCGCATGTCGTCAATCACATCCCTCTTCAAAGTCATGATATCGTTTTCAATAGCATCATTCCATTCACCTATCAATTCTATAATCGCGTAATGTTCAGCGTAATCAACATACAAAATTTTCATGTAAAGTGTACGGCTTCCAAACTCATCCCATTGCGGGTGTATGTAATAATTGTATACCGTTTGCGAAAACTCAAACTCGCTGTACAGTCGCCCAAAAAATGGAGATAATTTATCTTCCTCCGCCATGTATAGATGTCGCCAGTTAAAATATGGTTCAATGTCGTGCATGCTTCAATCCTCTTAATAATGATTTAAAAACACCCTTATACCGGCGTATTTTTTCAATAAAAT
>JBBQVY010000244.1:0-7146 GCA_038211085.1 Chitinophagales bacterium
TTGGGGAGGTAAATGAAGGAGCACCATTTACCATAGCATTAGCAGATGAATTCTAAGTTTTTGTTCTTATCTACATACTTTAATAAAAAAACGGTTCAGCATTTATAAAAATTTATAACTGCTGAACCGTTTAAAATTATCAATCATATTAATTATGACACGCCAAATGGTGCAACCAAAGCCAGCACTTCTGCGGCAGTCAATGGTTCATCAAAAGCTTCAGAAGCTGCATTTGCAGAAATTGCCTGGCCATTAATATTGGTAATTACAATACCAGCCTGTGTAACATTGTCTTCACGAACGTAGTTACCATTTACAGCTGCAATACCAGTATCATTAGCACCGGTTATGTACGGCTTAATAGTGGGAGCTTGTCCGATCAATCTGCGCATAAACCTAATCTTAGCAGCATGTCTTGCCTCTACAGCATGTATGCCTAAAGCTGCTGTTAAATATACTTTCTGACCAAGTAATTCACCTGCACGTCCTTTGTATGCCCTTACACCGGTATCTTCTAAAACCTGTGCAACAGCAAGAAAAGTAGCATAGCTTGTAAATACAGTTGGAAAAGTTCCCCCAGCTGTAAAATCGTAAGCTGCTTTTTCTGCAACGGGTGTTGCTCCGGCCCCGGAAATAACGGTCTTTAAAAAGTTAACGTGCTTTTGTTCGCTATCGCGAATGGTTTCTATGGCAGTTTTTTCTGCATTTGCTGGAATGGGAGCCAACTCCAACCCTTTCTTATAAAAATTATATTCAAAATGTTCTAATGTTAAAGCATATTGAAGTACAGCTATAACTCCTGAAGGAACTGTTTGACCATAAGCTTTATTAAGCATAGATCCTATTCCTAATGGTGCAGCAACAATAGCAACTTTGGAACCAATACGAAAGAAGTCTTTCATTGCTTTTCTGCGGGGACTGATACGTTCGTATATATCTCCGTCAACTTTTTCTATTTCGTCTAATATGTTTTCGATATTCATAATATTAAGTTTATCCGGTTGGTAAATTGCTTGCGTTTATTTTGGTTTTAATGTAAGTACCCGCTATGGCTAATACTTCGGCCGGGGTTCGTGATATATTTACTGAAGAGGCATCAACCTGGTTGCCTAAGAATGTATTGGGAGCTATCAGCTCACGAATTAAAGCTGCATGTCTTGCTTCAACTGAAACAATTTTTCCGGCAAGTAATAAGTAGTTAGCATCTTTAATTAAGTACCCTGCTCCGTCGTATGCAGTTACACCAAGATCCTCAAATGCCATTGCCGTACCTAATACACTTGCACGGCTCGCAAAATTGATTGAACTAAAATCAACTTCTAAAGCAGGGATAGCACTACCACCTAATGCATTTTTAAAAAATTCACGATGCGCAATTTCGTGGTCGCGTATGTCCCTTAAAAAAATGGTTTCTTCAGGTGTTATTCCTGAATAGGGAGTACTGATTACCTGGATATAAAAAGCAGCTTCTAACTGCTCAAGGGCGTAAGCATAATTTAATATGCCAATGTCGCCACTACCTAAATCAGTACCATTATTGTCATCATTTTTATTACAGGCTGCTAATAATGCCATACCTGTTGCAGCTCCGGCAAAGCCAAGGAATTTTCTGCGTGATAGCGGGTTAACACCAGTATCCTTGTCAACTAGCATTTCCCTTTCTAAAGCTGTTTCTTTTGTCATGATAATTTAATTTTTATAGATAATGTCAAAGGGTGCTATATAGTGAAACCCTCCGTTGCACATACGAGTTAAGACTCAGTACAGATTTAGATTATTTAATCTTTTTTTTAAAAAAAGATTTTCAGTAAAAAATATTACTAAAAGATCACTTATAATTTAGGATGATAGTCATTTATAAAAAGACTTAATTAGAAATAATAAAGACCGATATTAGAACTGTAAAACTTTATTACAGACTACCTACAATCCAGTACAGGTAAGGATTTCACACAAATAAAAGTCAAAAGTATTAATTGATTATGTAAATACTTTTAATTGATATTTATCTAAATATTTTAAATACTTTTCAGTATGATTAATTATAATTTTTTAATCAGAAATAAAAAATTATGTTCTTGATTTAATTAAAGAATTCCCCATTTATTGATGGCACATCTTTTATACCATAAGTTTTTTTTAACCTAATTCTACAATAATGGCTAAGTATTCAAAAGTTTTTTAAAAGTCAGTTGAAAGTGCTATGCATCGTTAATAGCAAGTGACACCAAAACTATGCAAGGATAAAAGGCTACCATTCTTAAACAACCTATTGCGATTGTCTTGTAAGAGGTATAAGAAAAAGGAGGAAAAATGGCGGCAAAAAGACCTTCTAAAACGACTGCTATTAAGATAGCCACTATATAAAAAAATCTCCACCTAAGAAAGCAGCAACTAAAAATGCAACTTAAAACAAACCAATTAGGAAAGTTTTTCCAGGCAAGAATGAAGGTCAATTGATTGGGTGAGTAGCCCGGCAAAAAGGTCACCTTTCTCTTTAACTCTTTTTTCAATATTGTGTATGGTAAAGGTTGAGGGATGCAGACCTTTTATAACTTCTTTCCACTCTAAAGGTGTTGACACGGTAGCACCAGGTTTTGGTCGTACACTATAAACAGATGCAATAGTTTGTCCTCTCCTGTTTTGCAGGTAGTCCATGTATATTTGGCTTTTACTGCGTTTATTAAGGCTGCGTTCAAGAGTTGTAATTTTTGGAAGTTTTTCATTCACCAACATGCAAACGAGGTAAGCAAAATCTTTAACCTGGTCATAAGAATACTTTTTACCTGTGGGTACATATACATGCAAACCGGTAGACCCTGAGGTTTTGCAAAACGATACTGCACCTGCTTTATCCAAAACTTCTTTAGTTGCATTTGCAGCATCAATTACATCATCAAAAGTATTTTTATCCGAAGGATCAATGTCGATTATGAGGTAATCGGGATTGTCTAATTTTTTGGTGGTAGAATGCCAAGGGTTGATTTCTATGCAACCCAGGTTTGCCATGTATAATAGCGTTGCTTTGTTATTACATAGTAAGTAATCAATTTGTTTACTTGAAGCACCTGCACCCGATTCTATTTGGATACTTTTAGCCCACGAGGGTGCTTCTTCCCCGGCATTCTTATGAAAAAATCCTTGTTCGTTAATCCCATTGGGTGTTCTGAATAGTGACTCCGGCCTATCTTTTAAATAAGGCAGAATATAGTCTGCCATTTTATCGTAATAGTCAATAATATCTCCCTTTGTTATGCCATCACCAGGAAAGAAAATTTTTGTACGATTTGTAGTCTTCACTTTTGATTTTCCAATAACATAAGTCTTCTCTTTTTCATTTGAGACAACCGCTTCATTCACCCTGGTATCATCAATTATTTTAGCAGTTGTGCTTTTTGAAGAAGTTTTTTTAACGGTCTTTTTTGCTGCATTCATATCTTTAATTTCTGTTTGGTTCAATACAACATCACCGGGCTTTTTATCTTCCCGTAAACGAAGAAAAATGGGATGCCTCATTTTTCCATCCCGTGTCCACTCAGTAAATTTTAATTCGCAAACATATTGAGGCTTTACCCATGTTACCGGCATGTTGGTTTTCACTCTTTCATCAAAGGGAGATTCAGTTTGTACAATGGGTAGCAACTTATCATATAGTTCTTTCAACAAAAGGTCATTAAAGCCTGAACCTGTATGGCCGGCATATAGCAACTTATCGTCTTTTCTAATTCCTAAAACCAGAGCCCCAAAATATTTTCTTCCTCCCCTGGGTGCAGTAAACCCGGCAATAATGGCTTCATCTGATTTGTGATGTTTGATTTTTAACCACACATTGGTCCGCTTACCCGGGTAATACAAACTGTCTATCTTTTTTGCCATAATCCCTTCAAGATCCTTTTGCTTGGCAGCCTCAAAAAATGAGTCGCCCTGGCCCAGAACATGATCAGAGAATTTTATAAAGTCATTCTCGCCAAGCAGCTCCAATAATTGTTTTTTTCTTTCAACAAGAGGTACATTATACAAATCCTTTTTATTGTTTTGAAGCAGGTCAAATACATAATAGACCAAAGGGAAATTTGCATTTTCTGCATAATGCTGCAGCTTTTGAAAATCGGGCTTTCCTTCTTCATTCATCACAACTATTTCACCATCAAATGTTGCCTGTAATTGAAGTTTTTTAAGTGCTTCCATTATACCTGGGTACGCAGCTTCAAATGAATTTCCGTTACGTGAATATAATTTTACATCGTCTTTGTCCATTTCAGCAATAGCTCTATAACCATCCCATTTTATCTCGTATAACCAATTGTCGTCCGAGAATGATTTGGGTGACTCCTTTGCTAACATAGCAGGTATATACTGAGAAAGTTTTTTGGATGCCGACGGTTTAGGAGTTTCGACCCTAGGACTAGTCAGGACTTTTTTTTTGAAGGCTTGTTTTCAGCTAACCATTTATTAATAGGTGAAGATTTGGGTGTCAAGTCCTCACTGTCATAGTCTTCATCTGTTGCGTACTTATCTCTGTGTTTTATAAGCAACCAACTATTTTCTTCACTATTCTTTAGTTTCACCAATGCAAATTCACCTTTCAGTTTTTTTCCTTTCAGTGCAAACTTTAGGTTGCCATCTTTTAAACTTTGGAGCAACTGTTTTTCATCAATTTTTTCATGTTCCGGATTAACACCGGTGAAGGTTCCTTTATCCCAAATTTCAACTATGCCTGCGCCATAATTACCGTCGGGAATAATGCCGGTAAAATCCTTATAATCATAAGGATGATCTTCTACCATCATGGCCAACCTTTTATCGGCAGGGTTTAGAGAGGGCCCTTTGGGTACTGCCCAGCTTTTTAAAACGCCTTCCATTTCTAACCTGAAATCGTAGTGCAATCTGGAGGCTTTGTGTCTTTGGATTACGAATGATAACTCTTTAGGTTCTCCTTTCTTCTTGGCACCTTTCGGTTCGGGAGTATTAGTAAATGATCGTTTCTTTTTGTAGGTAGTTAAACTCATGTGACTGACAATTTTTGAAACTTTCCTTCTTTAAGATGCTTTTTTCTTTTTGGATGGTGTTGCACTTAAGCTTGCTTTTAGCTGCGACATTAGGTCTTCTTTTGCGCTATGAACCACACGCATTTTAGGTTTGGCAACTTTTTCGCCCTTCGATTTTGCTTCAATCACATCTAACAGTTGAGCAGTGTATGTATCCTTGTAACCGGATATATCAAACTTACCCGATAGCTGGTTAATCAGGCTGATAGCCATTTCTAATTCCCCTTTCTTTATTTCAGGTTTTTCGGGCAGGTGCAGTTCTGAATGATCCCTTATCTCTTCGGCAAACCTAATTTTATTTAATACGATTACTTCTTCGGATGATCTTAGTATTGCCAGGCTCTCTTTATTACGCATAACAAAGGTTGCGATGCCCACTTTTCCTGTTTTCTTTAAGGCTTCCCGCAACAGACCATAGGCACGTGTACCTGATTTATCCGGCTCCAGGTAATAGGGTGTCTCAAAATATATACTGTCGATTTCCGTCTCATCTACAAAGTCAGAAATTTCAATCGTTTTTGTTTTTTTAGCGTTGGCACTTTCAAAGTCTTTGTCGTCCAGTATTACATAATCGTCGCCCTGCTTATATCCTTTTACAATGTGCTCCCATGTTACTTCTTTACCGCTCTTCTCATTCACTCTTTTATATTTAATTTTTGAGTGATCGTCTTTGTCAAGCATGTCAAGACTTATTTCGCTTCTTTCGGTTGCGCTATAAAGTTTAACGGGAATATTAACCAACCCAAATCCTATTGCTCCAGTCCAGATCGGTCGCATAATTTTAAATGTTTAAGGTTATAGGTAAAGAACATTTTAACCAGGTTAGCCATTTACAATCTCTCCTCCGTTGGGATGAATAACCTGCCCGGTTATATAACTGGCATCGTTACTGGCTAAAAACAAGTAAGCAGGTGCAACCTCTGCGGGTTCACCTGCCCTTTTCATTGGTACATCGCTGCCATGTTTAGCCACCTTTTGAGGTTTAAAACTTGCAGCTATCAACGGTGTCCATATAGGGCCGGGTGCAACGGCATTAACCCTTATTTGTTTTTCAACCAGGTTTGAGCTTAAACTTCTTGTAAATGATACAATAGCGCCTTTAGTTGACGCATAATCTATTAACGTACTACTTCCCCTGTATGCAGTTACTGAGGTAGTATTTATAATAGCACTGCCTTTTGCCATGGCAGGTAATGCAGCTTTGGTAATATAAAACATCGAAAAAATATTGGTAGCAAACGTTTGATGCAGTTGGTCACTGGTAATATCAAGCAACGATTTGCTTTCGTAATGAAGCGCTGCGTTGTTTACCAGTATATCAATTTTACCAAAAGTTTTAATGACTTTTAGAACTCCCTTTATGCAATTTTTTTCTTTAGAAATATCTCCCGGGATCAACAGGCATTTTTTACCGTATTGTTCTACTTCCTGGGCTGTATCTTCTGCATCAACCTGCTCATTGAGGTACATAATAGCAATGTCGGCACCTTCTTTTGCAAATAAAATGGCTACTGCTTTTCCTATGCCACTGTCTCCGCCGGTTATAAGTGCAACTTTACCTTCCAGCTTTCCGCTTCCATGTTCAGCAGGCCTGTCAGAGACCGGAAGAGGTTGCATTTTTTTTTGTATTCCTGGCCGGCTTTGCGATTGCGGTTTACGGATAGGTTTGCTGTCAGCTCCTTTTTGCATGAAATTTATTTGACTTCAACACTAAAAGTATTATGCCGATGAGTATCAATGTAAATGAAAGATTTAAGCCATCCATTTAATGGTTATGCGAGGAAAAACCTCTACAAACTACCTACTACAGCTAATGAGTTGATCCAGGTTTGATATAAGCTTAAAAGAATCTTGAAGCGATACTGTTTAACAATACATGGTTCTTGAATCTCATTCCTCTACAATAAGTCACTGACAAATCAGTAACAAGTTGATATACTAACACCGCTTTCGTTTAAAATTATTACATCAAAATATTCTTATAATTTCGTGGTGTTGTAAAATTGGACGGTTTGTATCTGGCACTATTTTTCAATACAATCTTTATCTAATAACATTAAAAACCACTCTATGAATTTTGAAGTAAGCAATACGCTGT
>JBBQVY010000245.1:0-7116 GCA_038211085.1 Chitinophagales bacterium
GAAGAAAATTGCTTTTGCTTGCTTTCGCTATATAAATGAAGTACTTTTCTTAAGATGATTCACCCGAAATTTTAAAAATCATTTTATGGAGCAGATCCGGCCTTTCCCCACAATTAAATCTTTTGGTAATACATTTTATGCCTTTTTCAGGGCAACACTCGGAATGCTTTTAATATTCAGAGGCATTGATTTTATTTTCAACCTGCCCCTCCTTCAGGACATGATTAGAAATACCGGCTACAATTTTAACACTCCCGTGTTGGCTTACATTATAAGTTGTATACATCTTACAGGAGGTGTATTGATAGTAGTAGGCTTACTAACACGCCTTGCAATCATTTTGCAAATTCCCATTGTATTGGCTGCTGTGTTGTTTAATATGAACTCTGCTACCTATGGTACCGGTTACCAATTATTCCTATCCTTTAGTGTACTGGTTCTTTTAATATTCTATCTTATAAAAGGGCCTGGAAAGATTTCTATGGATCATTATAGAAAGTTCTTTAAGCTGTAATGCAGGTAAGTCAATCTCCAATCTGCGGGTGGAAACAACAGGTAAAAATTGAAGACCTGGGCATCTCGTTTATAGGCTCATCCGTAAGCACCAGTATTTAAAATTTTAGAACTCCTTACCTCTCTTAAAATCAAATTCGTTCATAACTCTTTCTACCGCAATTTTAAACTCAGGCCGTGTGGCCTCGTTATTGCGCCAGGACTCCACCCGCTTCTTTCAGAACTGCTTCGCATGTTTCTGAATGCCTTTGCTGCGCTTGGCACCGAACCGGCTGATGTCCTTCTGCAATAACTGTTGGAAGGTGTGATTATTTCTTTAAGAAGGTGGCTATTAATCACCTAATTCTATAATATTTTACAATGTTATCCTCATTGCTAATTCCTGAATAAGCGGGTGGTATAACTTTTTAATCTACTGAGTTTGATTTAAAAACAAAATCATCTCCGCTATGGCAAGTGAACCAAATGATGTACGCAACCCAGGTATTATATTAATTGGAGCAGGTATCATGAGTGCTACCCTCGGAATGTTGATAAAAGAATTGGAGCCTGATGTTACCATAGACATCTATGAACGTTTGGACCAGGCAGCCGCCGAAAGCTCCGACGCATGGAACAATGCGGGCACAGGTCATTCGGCGTTTTGCGAACTGAATTACACACCTCAACTAGAGGATGGATCTATTGATACATCGAAGGCTGTAAAAATTGCGGAGAGCTTTGAAGTGTCCAAACAATTTTGGGCATACCTCGTTCAAAATAAGATCATCTCCCCCTCTCAAAATTTTATAAAACCAATTCCCCATATAAGTTTTGTTTGGGGTGAAGAGAATGTTGACTTTTTGCATAAACGTTACGAAGCCTTGCAAAAATGCCACTTGTTTAATGGAATGCAATATGCTACTGACCCCACCCGGTTAACTGAGTGGATGCCATTGGTGATGGAAGGCAGAACAGTCGATGAACCTGTAGCTGCTACCTGCATGGAATTGGGAACCGATGTAAATTTTGGAGCACTTACAAGGAGCATGTTTAATCGCTTGCAGCAGTTGCCCGGTGTCTCCCTGTTTTTTAATACTGATGTTCGCAACCTCGATCAGCAGGATGATGGCACGTGGACCGTAAAAATAAAAGACCAGGAAACAGGTAAACGAAGCAAGGTGCATACCCGTTTTATTTTTATAGGAGCTGGCGGAGGATCGCTCACCTTGCTTGAGAAAAGTGATATTCCTGAAGGGGATGGTTATGGCGGCTTTCCTGTTAGCGGTCAGTGGTTACGATGTACCAATCCTGAAGTAATCAGCAGGCACCATGCAAAGGTTTATGGAAAGGCATCCGTGGGTGCACCGCCTATGTCCGTTCCTCATTTGGATACCAGGGTAATTGAAGCAAAAACTGAATTGTTATTTGGTCCTTACGCTGGCTTTTCAACCAGGTTCTTAAAGCATGGTTCGTTGTTGGATCTTCCAAAATCCATTAAAATTAATAACATCCTCCCCATGATGTCGGCGGGGTTAAAAAACATTCCGCTTACCAAATACCTGATCGAACAGGTTAGGCAATCACCCGAAGACCGTTTGGCGGCATTACAGCAATACCTGCCCAATGCCAAAATGGAAGACTGGGAACTGGAGATTGCTGGTCAAAGGGTACAGGTAATTAAGAAAGATGCAGAGGGTGGGGGAGTGCTTGAATTTGGAACAGAAGTAGTAAATGCAGCCGATGGATCCATCGCGGCTTTGCTGGGTGCTTCGCCAGGCGCTTCAACTGCTGTATCCATCATGCTTGACCTGTTGCATCGTTGCTTTTCTGAAAAACTTGTCAGCGAAAAATGGCAAAATAAGATAAGCGAAATGATACCCTCTTACGGTAAATCGATGGGCAGTGATGCAGCGCTTTGCGATAGCATTCGCAAGTGGACTTCAGGTGTGTTGGGTCTTCCTTATCCTGTTGCCATGCAGCCACCCCAACCAGTACCTGTTATTTAATTTTAAGTTCCATTAAAAAGGAGCCATTGGATACATGAACCTGTTTACCTGTAGTACTGTCTGTGGCGATAAAGTCAAATGTGCCTTCCATTGTATTTAGCAATGTTTTGGCCTGGAAGGTGCCCCGTTTAAAAGTAAGCGTGCCTGTTTTTACATAGGTAGTTGTGTATGTTTTAAAATCTTTTGGATGCAGGTAAAACCCTTTATTAAACTGGTTTAGTGTATAGGTTCCGTCTTTTATTCCCTTGTTATCCTTCAGGTAAAAGCCCGCACCATCATAAATTTTGGAGGTCATAATTTGTAAGGAGGTATCGCCGCTAATAGTGCAGGTAAATGTATTTTCGTTTAGCAAAATGCCTTCTGTAATATTAATGGGTGCACCATCTGCCTCATACTTAAAAAAACCGTTTAACAATTTCCTGTTAGCTTCTTTTTCGCAGCCACCAAGTATCATTACTAATACCAGGCTTACAAAAATTTTTACGCTTGTTTTCATCTTTTAAAAATAAAAAGAAGTCTGCAGAAATATATACGATGGGTATAACTCTAAACCGCCTGTCAATAAATACACTTGTGTGCATAGTTAATAGTGGTATGCAATTGAAAAAACAGAAAAGGCTCAGCAACTTTTTATAAATGACTTTATCTTTAAAATATGCAAGAGTATGCCCGGCTAACATCGTTGCTCGATAATGATTTTTATAAGTTTACCATGCAACATGGTGTTATCAATTTGTTTCCTAAATCAAAGGTGAAATATCGTTTTATAAATCGTGGAAAACATATGTTACCACCCGGTTTTGCAGCATCCTTGCAGGCATCGGTAAACAATATGGCTAACTTAAAGCTTACCCCTGCTGAAAAGGAATTTCTTTCGGTTACCTGCCCCTACCTCGACCCAACTTATCTTGACTTTTTACAGGGCTACCAGTACAACCCTGCAGAAGTATTAATTGAAGAGAGCAATGGTGAAGTAAACATTTCAATAGAAGGATATTGGTACCGGGCAATTTTATGGGAGGTACCACTGCTCTGCCTTATTTCAGAAACCTATTATAAGTTACTAAACCAGGAGCGTAACTCAAATGAAGAAATCATTAGCCTAACGGCAGAAAAAATACAGAAGTACAAAGCACTTGGCATTACCATAGCAGAGTTTGGAACGCGAAGAAGACACTCGTACGAGGTGCATAAACTGGTTATAGAAACGCTCAGGCAATATGGTGAAGGAATTTTTGTTGGCAGCAGCAATGTTCATTTTGCAATGACCAATTCTCTTAAGCCCATAGGCACCCATGCACATGAATGGTTTATGTACCATGCAGCCCGTTATGGTTTTAAAATGGCCAACTCCATGGCACTTGAAAATTGGGTTTCTGTCTACCGTGGCGACCTGGGTATTGCTCTTTCTGATACTTATACTTCAACTGTCTTTTATGAGCAATTTGATAAAATGTTTACCAAGTTGTTTGATGGGGTACGTCACGATAGCGGCGATCCTATCCTGTTTGCCAGGCAAACCATCAATCATTATAATCGGATGGGTATAGACCCCTTATCAAAAACCATCATTTTTTCTGATGCTTTGGATTATGACAAGGTTGCCCGGATAGCCGATTACTGCCGCGATAAAATTGGTATGTCGTTTGGCATTGGCACCAATCTTACCAACGATGTTGGACTGAAGCCTATGAACATTGTTATAAAAATGACGGAAGCCCTGCCCGAAGGGGGCAGATGGACACCTGTGGTTAAACTCTCTGATGAAACAGGTAAATACACAGGCGAACCTTCTATGATTGAACTGGCAAAAAAAGTATTGAATATTCCTTAGCAGGGTATTTATTCAATAGCTCCTGTTGGCAGTAAAAATTTGTTACACTTCCCTCTGCATAAACATATGCAATGATTTTTTGGAGCCGAACGGTATTACTACTATGAGGAATCGTTGCTGCCTGCCCCGTCAGACTTGCGGGGTCGCACACTTTTACGCTTTGTTCAATATTCAGCAATGCACTACTAGTCCCCTTCACGGGAAAATCACCCCGCTTAGAGTATAAGTATACGAAAATGAATTATTAGAGACTTCGGGCTCCGGACTAATGGCTACCGGCTACTGGCTACTCTTAATGGTTGAGCAGATCGAACGAAAAGCTTTTAGCCGTGATCACAAAATTGTCTTTATCGTTTGGCTCATTGGTAGTATTGAAGGGGTGCAACGAAATATAGAATAATCCATTCTCCAGTTTCTTAAGGGTAATGTCAGAAATTTTATTTTCTCCTGCAAAATGCTCGTTAATGTAAATGCTGGTAATAGATGAAAAGTTTAATTCCAACGTGCAATCCTCGAACCTGCCATGCGATACTTCTCTTTTAGCTTTTACAGTTACCTCGGCATCTGTTACAAAACCATTTTCTTCAGGAACCAGGTAATCCACCTTAAAAAAAATGATTTCAC
Organism: Chitinophagales bacterium; assembly: GCA_038211085.1. Lineage (GTDB taxonomy): Bacteria > Bacteroidota > Bacteroidia > Chitinophagales > Chitinophagaceae > Segetibacter. Next base: position 4,960 of record JBBQVY010000245.1, read on the forward strand.
CTTCGGTAAAAATATAACTGGAGTTAATTTCCTTAACGGACATAAGCAAATATTGGGAGTGTTTTGGTTAAAAAAGAAAGATATACTGATTAATTGATTTTAATGCAGCCGTATAAAATTGGAGGTGCATATTTATCAGGATTTTAAAAGCCTATGGCATAATTATTATCTCTATACGCTAAACTCTGTTATATGAACCAGAATCCCTCTACCATGTCTAATGAAGATCTTGAAAATGAAATGAAAGAACATCCAGTTAACAAGGAAGAAAACTCTGCCGAAAACAATGCCAATACCTCCGAAGATCCTGAAGTAGAGCCTTTAGAAAAAAAGTCGATGGATATGGGTGTTGATTATGAAGAAAGCAAGGAACAGGACCTGGATGATCTTGTTCACGAACAACAAAAGATTGCCCATAATGGCAGCAGCCCTGATCCGGAAGAATTGAAATTTAGAGAAGGGCAGTAGGGGAGGAATAGCCGTTAGCCATTAGTCATTGGTCATTAGGTCATTCGTCATTCGTCATTGGGTCATTGGTCCTTGATCTATGATCATTAGGTAAAAGGTTTGTTAATCAGGGATTTGTTAATGAGACATTGGCCATAGATGTTAGGCGGAAGTCAGTAGTGAATAGTTAGTAGTCAATAGACAACAGCCTTTCACCCTCTACCTTCAGCCTTCAACCACCCTCTACCTTCAGCCTTCGACCAGCCTTCCACCTGTTCTTACCTATGCTGTGGTATCTCAATGCCTTTTAATTTTCTATACATCTCTGTAGCGTATAAATCAGTCATGCCCGAGATAAGGTCGAATGCACTGAGGATTTTGGTGTAGGCAGCCGAAGTGTCTTCAAACTCTCTAAACTGGAGGGGAAATAATTTTAAAACTTTTTTGTCTTTATGATCCGGCGTTTGTTTGAGTAATGCCGGCACAAACAAGCCTAATAATTCAGACATAACATTGTAACCGGCAATCTCAACTTCAAGCACGGTATCGTGGTTATAAATCCGTTCAGTAGAAACCGTCATTACCTGATCAAATGCATGAGTTCTTTGGTCAATGTTGTCTATAAGTGTATCATTAAACGTTCCCTCTAAAATTTGTTGCCGGTTGTTCCAAAACACATTTACCGCTTCATGCGTAAGGGTATTAATGACCTTGGCACGCAGGTAACTTATCTGCTCGTTTGCATCACCAATTTTAGCGTAAGTAGTTTCGATTTTTGCAATGTCATCTTCAGGTGAGGCTATACTGGATATGATATTGATAAATGCATCCTTTACAACCTGGTGCGATAAGATGCCCAGCCGGTGTGCATCTTCCATATCTATAACCCGATAACATATATCATCGGCAGCTTCTACCAGGTAAACAAACGGATGCCTCTTGTAGCAGCCTTCTCCCACATCAGTATCGGGTAACATGCCCAGGTTTTCGGCTATCGTAATAATTACATTCTTCTCCGACTGAAAGTATCCATACTTTTTGCGATGCTTACTTTCCTTGCTTAAAAACATAGATCCACAAGGATATTTTAAAAGGGAAGCGATGGTAGTATAGGTTAAACCCAAACCACCCGCAAGCCTTCCTTTAAATGTATGTGTTAGTATCCGAATGGCATTGGCATTGCCTTCAAAATTGGAAATGTCTGCCCACTCTTCTTCGCTAAAAAATGAACGCAAAGCACGGCCATCAATTAGGGTGTTTGCATGATCGATAAAGTAAGCAGAAATAGCTTTTTCGCCAGAGTGACCAAAGGCAGGATTGCCAATGTCGTGAGCTAAACATCCAGCCGCAATAACGTTGGCAAGCTCATATTTATAAAACTCCATGCTATCACCGGAGGTGTCCTGTATTTCTTCAATTATTTTTTTACCGGCCATGCTGCCCAGCGATCTGCCTACGCTGGCAACCTCCAACGAGTGTGTAAGCCTGTTATGTACAAACGTGCTGCCTGGTAAAGGAAACACTTGTGTTTTATCCTGCAGTCTTCTAAAGGGCGAAGAAAAAATGAGCCGGTCAAAGTCACGCTGAAAACCAGAACGGGGTCCCTCACTTACCGTACGCTGATCCACCCTTTGTGTTGAAAAGATCGTCTCCCAATTCATCATGTACTAACAGTTTGGTCAAAAATAGCGGGTAATTGTTAATTGCGGG
>JBBQVY010000246.1:0-7114 GCA_038211085.1 Chitinophagales bacterium
CCCAGTGTAGTTTTAAACCGGTATGCCGGCGAAAGCAACTCGTAGGCAGTAGCTGCAGTAATTACTTTTTGACTGCTTGCCGCAGCAAGTCCAACATTGTCATTATAACCATATACAACCGCTCCTGTTTTTGTATTTACCACCTGGAGCGCTACAATAGCATGTTCCATCTGGCTGTCTGCTCTTAAACTGCTAATGGCTGCATCCAAATTTTTTGCGAGTTGCTGCGATCGTGAAGAAGATGTAAAAAGCAATAAACCAATTACTAAATAAAGTGTTCTCATAGTTGTTTTACATTGCGCTAAAATTAGGGCATAACCATAACCGCACCAATTGTATGAGTAGTAAACGTGTTAATGCATCCATCATAACTATAGGCGATGAATTGCTGATAGGGCAAACCATTGATACCAACAGTGCCTGGATGGCGCAGCAATTAAACAAGTTGGGAGTTTGGGTTAAACGGCGTGTGGCAGTTGGTGATGTATATAACGAAATATGGAATGCACTGGATGAAGAAGCCAAACAAAGTGACCTGGTTTTTATAACCGGAGGGTTGGGACCTACGGCTGATGATATAACCAAGCCTTTGCTCTGCGAGTATTTTGGAGGCAAAATGGTAGTTGATGAAGGTGCATTGGAAAATGTAAAACTGATCTTTTCAAAATACATAAACCGTCCATTACTGGATAGCAATCTTAAGCAGGCAGAAGTGCCCGATGTATGCACGGTTATCCACAACAAAAGAGGAACTGCACCCGGTATGTGGTTTGAAAAAGATGGAAAAATTTTTGTAAGCATGCCCGGTGTTCCGCACGAAATGAAAGGTATGTTGACCGATTTTGTACTACCCCGCCTGCCGTCTTTATTTAAACTTCCGGGGGTGGTACATAGAACACTATTAACTGCAGGCATAGGTGAATCTTTTTTGGCCGAACGAATTAAAGATTTTGAAACCAGCCTGCCTGAACGTGTAAAACTTGCCTACCTGCCCAATTATGGAATGGTGCGTTTACGCTTAACGGCTACAGGAGAAAATGTGGTTGCTATTACTTCCGAATTAGATGAGCTGTTTGCAACCCTGCAAAATCTTGTGGCAGATGTAATGGTGATTAATGATGATAAGACAATGGAGGAGGCCATTGGAGCATTACTGCTGCAAAAGGGGAAAACGATGTGTACTGCCGAAAGTTGTACAGGTGGCTACGTGTCTCATTTGATAACAAGTGTTGCGGGATCTTCGTCATATTTTTTAGGTGGTATAGTTAGCTATTCTAACCAGGTAAAAGAGAACGTATTGGGTGTTAAAGCGATAACCCTGGAGAAATTTGGTGCGGTTAGCGAACAAACGGTACTTGAAATGGCAGATGGAGCTAAAAGAATTTTGAATGCCGATTATTCAATAGCCATTAGTGGTATAATGGGACCCGGTGGCGGAACTGATGAAAAACCTGTTGGTATGGTATGGATTGCCATAGCAGGACCCAAAGAAACGATCGCCAAAAAATTTCAATTCAGGTTCGACCGTACCCGCAATATTGACTTAACCGCTACCAATGCACTTAATTTTCTAAGAGAGGTCATTCTTCAATCTTAAAAAAAGATAACCATTACGCCGATATAAAACCTAACCGGCTGTTAACTTTTTCCAGTTTATAAAGCCGTAAAACTTACTTTTGAAGCCGAAAAATAAAATGCTTCGGTCCTAAAAATTGCCCTGTTCATCGATTGCCTATGCCTTACCGCCTACCTTTTTTATATGCAGTAAATCAAACATCTTTGCAGGAAGCTATTTTTGATATTTTATATATGGGAATGATCAGTTTCCACGTTTACTAATAAGCGGGTAATAAATTCATAAGAAATACATAAGACACGGCAGGAAAACACTCTTTAAAAAATAATTTATAATAAGTATGGCACTCGTTGATTTGATTATGCCGAAACTGGGCGAAAGCATTATGGAGGCCACTATTTTAAAGTGGACCAAAAAAGTTGGCGAGCAGGTAAAACAGGATGAAACAGTTTTAGAAATTGCCACTGATAAAGTTGACAGCGAAGTGCCCTCTACTACCGAAGGTACCCTTGCGGAAATATTATTTAAAGAAAACGATGTTGTTCCCATAGGTACTGTAATTGCCCGTATACAAACTGCAGCTGCAGAACAGCAATCTGCACCAGCAGCTATACAACATCAAGCAACCCAGCCTGATGCTCAACAACCAGAGCCAGATATGGAGCATGAAATTCCATATACTCCTGATGCAGGCGAGAATACCTCCGAAAGCGATGGTAATAACAACGGCTTCTTTTCGCCCCTTGTTTTAAATATTGCAAAAAGTGAAGGCGTACCCCTGAGCGAACTTGAAAATATAACAGGTACAGGTAACGAAGGAAGGGTAACCAAAAAAGATATATTACAATTCATTGCCGATAAAAAGGCAGGCAAGGTTACAAAAGCTCCTGCCCAAAAAACGCCACCGACTCCTGCTGAAACTGCTCCACCACAACAATCCACTTTACCGGCTCAACCTGCACAACCTGTGGCTGCACCTGTAGCGCAACCTGCCGCACAACAACAACCTGTTGCACAAAGGGCTGAGACAGCTCCTCAATCCGAACCACAACCGGAGGCGCAGGCATCAACTACTTCGGATAATGTAGAGATTATAGAAATGGACCGTATGCGCAAAATGATTGCCAAACATATGGTCAACAGTGTACAAACAAGCCCGCACGTTACCAGTTTTGCTGAAGCTGATGTAACTAACATGGTTGTTTGGAGAGAAAGGGTAAAGAAGGATTTTGAAAAAAGAGAAGGCACCCGGGTCACTTTTATGCCATTGTTTATTGAATGCCTTACCAAGGTAATCAAACGCTTCCCTTATGTAAATGCATCCATTGATGGTGATAACATCTTACTTAAAAAGGACATCAACATAGGTATGGCAACGGCTTTACCAAATGGCAACCTGATAGTGCCTGTTATTAGAAACGCAGATTACCTGAACCTTGTTGGATTGAGTAAAGCCGTAAATGTGATGGCCGAAAACTCCCGCAACAATAAACTTAAACCGGATGATACAGCAGGTGGAACCTTTACATTGACCAATGTAGGCACCTTTGGCAGCCTGATGGGAACACCAATTATTAACCAGCCACAGGTTGCCATATTAGCCGTAGGCGCTATCAAGAAAAGACCGGTTGTATTGGAAACTCCTGAAGGCGATGCTATTGGCATCAGGCATATGATGTACTTATCCTTGAGCTACGATCACAGGATTGTTGATGGAAGCATAGGAGCAAGCTTTCTTACACAGGTGGCTAAGGAATTCGAAAATTGGGATATCAACCGACAATGGTAAATGCACAGGGCATTTTAAATTGTGCTATTAAGTAATAGTTTGTTTGATTGTTGTCACATTTAATAACTCAATTAATTTTAAAAATAGAATAAACACTGTTGAAAATATTTAGATATACTGCGTATAGAGTCATGACAACTATCCTGGCTCTATTTTTATTTCAGCAGGTCATTAGTCAGTCTGCGGGGCTGGGCGCCGCCAATATTATCAACCTGACTTATAATTTTACTCCTAAATGGAGTGCTTTTTTTGAGCCGCAATTTCGGGCAGATAAATTTTATTCCGATTTCAATTTTGATGAATTTAAAATTGGTGTCAATTACAATGTTGCCAATCGCCTGGCAGTATTAATAGGCACCGGCATTCACAACACCTATTCCTATGGAGGTAATTTTAAGAAGCCGTTTGTGTCGAAGGAGAATCGATTGTGGGAGCAATTTTCTTTATTTAATACCATTGGCCGGTTAAAGCTCGAACACCGTTATCGCATAGAACAACGCTGGGGCACGCAGGGATATAGAAATCGTTTCCGTTATCGGCTCAATGCAATCATCAGCCTTAACCAACCCAAAATAAATACCGGGGCTCTCTATGCATATATTAACGATGAAATTTACCTTTTAGATAAACCTGGTTACTTTCAACGTAACCGGTTTTATGTGGGGTTAGGCTATCGCTTAATAAAACAACTTACCATACAAACAGGTTACCTGCACCAATTTGATTATATAGCCAATCGTAAGTCTGCAAAAAATTTTTTACAAACCAGTCTTCTTATAAACGTGCACAGCCATCGCAGCTTAAGAGAATTGCATCCTGCCACCTCAGAATAAACACCTTCTCAATGTTTATTTGTCTTTAAAGGCAATAAATACATTGCTCAGTTTGTTAATACCTAAGCAGTCATTAAAATAAGTTACTTGTTTTACTTAAATTACAATTACTAATTATTGCCAATAGCCAACTATACTAGACACGCATTTTTTTATAACGAATAAAAGAGCGGACATGAAAACCCTATCAGAAACCTGGTTTGCAGAAGGCTTCATTGATTTTGAGTTGAAAAAATATACCCTCCTTGCATACTTACAGGAAGTAAGCAAATTTTTTAACCAGAACAAGTTATATCCTCAACTTGCTGATGTTATTTTCCACTACAACAATTTGGTAGCCTTTAGAGAAAACAAGAAGTTTTTGCAGGAGCATTTCCCCAAACAACTTACTGATGTAAACATGAATAAGCTTCAGGTAGTTTATGAGCGTATGATTGAAGATGATGAACTGATGCAGCAACTTGAAGAAATCATTCAATACTCCGCTTCAAAAATTAAAATCACCATACAGTCGGGGGCTGAGATTTACGAGTTTGTTGAAGCTAAACTTAACATTCACCCGGTAGGCCTGATACCCCTTGATGTAAACGAAGGATACCTGTTTATTCACGATGGCCGCTACAGTTCAGTTGTGGTGTACCAATACCGGTTAACCATTTTTGAAAAGCATGACGAAAAGTATCGGGGTATTCGCACCGACTATATTCACCAATGGCAACGCACCGTTAGTAATACCCCTGAAAACATAAAGGGCGAATTAATAAGAAACAGGAAAGAACTGCCCAACCCTGCGGTGTATAATATCCAGACCGAATTGAAATACCCGATGGAAGAAACGTTGTTACCAATTGCCAAGAGAAGTTTTGTTAAGTACTTGAGCAGGTAGGGAAATTGGGATCTTTACCGCTACAGGTGATGTTAGCTTACTGCGTTTTACCCTTCCATACCAAACAAATGCGGCTCTTTTCTATGTTGCTTTATTACACGTATCATTTGTAAACCCACAGCTAAAAGAATAAGAGAGAACCCCAGGTAAAAACCATTGCTCAGGTTTTTGTTTTCGTGGTAAATAACGAAAGCAAGTAGAATACCATACACCGGCTCAAGGTTTAGCGTAATGTTTTGGGTAAATGCCGTTACTTTTTTAAGCGCCTGCAGCGAAAGGTCCATTGCCAAAATGGTACACATCCAGCTCATGATCAACAGCCAAAGTGCATCGGTTTTGGTGGGTAACAGGTGTGTTGATGGAAAGTAATGCAGGTAAGCAGGTAAGAGGATCGTTAAAAAAAGAAGACCGCCTGTTAGTTCATATAACATTAAGGTTCTTGGTGCAATAGTTTCTACCTGCTTTTTGTTTAAAATAGAAAATATGGTGCTGAGTACAGTTCCCGTAAGCCCGAGAATGATACCTGTTTTGTATTGCGGATCAAAATGAAAGATGAGATAGATACCAACAATAGTTACAAGGCCCAGCAAAATCTCCTGTACCACAATGCGCTTGCGGGTCATTAATGGTTCCAGCAATGCAGTAAACAACCCCCCCGACGAAAAGCAGGTTAAAGCAATAGAGACGTTGGCGTATTTAATGCTTCCATAAAAGAAACACCAGTGCAATGCTATAATGCCGCCTGTTGCAAATAATTGCCATTTGTTTTTGGTGCTTACTCTTTCCAGTTGGCCCCGCCACCACATAAGCAAAAACAACGATACAACCGTAAAGAATATCCGGTACCAAACAAGCAAACCTTCATTAAAAGAAATGAGCCGGCCCAGTACACCGGTAAAGCCCCATAAAAAAACCGCAATATGCAGTTTGATGAGTGCGTTCTTCATGAAGCAAGAATTACCACCTTAATATTGTTAATAGTTAAAAAAAATTTCTGTAGCTCCATAGCCAAACCTGGGCTCATATTGGTTTACAAAACTCTTCACTTCCCTTTTCACTTTAAGAATATCATGCACTTCATCTTTTAATTTTCCGGTGCCCACACCATGAATAACGATGAGGTTGGGCAAGCGATGAGCAATGGTGAGGTCGAGCCATTTTTCAAACTCCCGTAATTGTATGGTGAGTATTTCAAAATTGCTGAGGCCTTTCCAACTATCGGTTAGCTTTTCAATGTGCAGATCGACCACGCTGCGTGCCGGTTCCAGGTTTTGGCGGGCATGTTTGGCATCGTACACCTTGTAGCCTGCCCCCGAAAGCTTGGTTAAGTCCAGGCCACTTTCCTGGTATACCTTGTTGGGATATTTTTCGAGAAGTAAATGATTGAGCGAAGGCTCGTTGTTCTCCTTCAGCTTCTCAATTTTTTGAAACAGTTGTTTGGGTTTTATTTTGAAAGATGCTTCGCAAAAATCAGCTTTAGTTTTATCGGGGTTTAGTAACGAAAATTCGAAATCGAATGAGGGATTATCGTTCAGGCTTTCGAAAGAAACATCGTGCAGATAAAAGTCTTTAAAAGCCAGTATATCGCTGGTTATATCAAAATCGGTCTTGCCAAAATAGTTTAGCCGGTAAGTAAACTCGTAGGGCAGATCAGTTTTATTAATCAGGTATACTTTAAACTTTTCAACCACTTCATCCCCGAAAATATCAGAGTCGAATTTTGGGAACAATGCCAGCCAAATACCCTCGGCTATTTTTACCTCGTCGCGGCGTTTTTCCTTCTGTAGCTGGTCAACATACACCTTTGGTTTTTTGGGCGCAGCCACTACAGGCTTTTTTGAAAATCGTTGAAAGTAAGGAAAATCAATCTGGTCCATGTAAGCCGGAAACTTTACCCCCTTTACTTCAATCATCACCATTTTTTCATTCATGATGGCTATGACCCTTCCCTCTTCATTACTAAATAATACAATAATCTCATCACCCACCTCGTACTTCATTTATATAAATATTAATGGCCGCGAAGGTAC
>JBBQVY010000247.1:0-7113 GCA_038211085.1 Chitinophagales bacterium
GATGTTAGTAAACAACAAGCCGGTTTACGCTTCGATATTCCCGATTCAGCTTTTGCACCGTTAAAAGAAACCCGTGGCGCTTTTGCCATTGTCCCTGGCAAGCCCAATGAATCTGAAATGTTCAAACGCATCAGTTCAACCGATACCAGCTACCAGATGCCTACGCCTGACTCTCACCTCGGCACCCTTACATCATATGAGATTGATCTTATAAAAAAATGGATACAACAGGGCGCTAAATACGAAAAGCATTGGGCCTTCACCTCGCCAAAAAAGGCAACTGTACCCAAGGTGGATTCTAAGTTTATAGTCCATAACGAAATCGATCATTTCATTCTTAATAAACTGGAGCAGAAAGGTTTGGAACCCAATGCCGAGGCTGATAAAGAACATCTTCTAAAACGCGTTTCTTTCGATCTTACCGGCTTGCCGCCTACCGAAAAAATGATGGATTCCTATATGGCCGACAACAGCCCGGCGTCGTATGAAAACATGGTGGATGCTTTGCTCAACTCACCGCAGTATGGCGAAAAAATGGCTGTGCAGTGGTTGGATCTTGCCCGTTATTCAGACAGCTACGGCTACCAGGATGATAATGTAAGAACTCAATGGCCGTGGCGTGACTGGCTCATTCATGCCTTTAATAACAACATGCCATACAGCGATTTTTTAACCTGGCAAATTGCAGGCGATATGTTGCCAGCAGCTACCAAAGAACAAATACTGGCAACCGGTTTTTTTCGCAACCATAAGTATACCGAAGAAGGTGGCATAATAGAAGAGGAATACAGAACGGAATACATACTTGATAAAACAAAAACTTATAGCAAGGGTATTATGGGCCTGACAGTTGAATGCGCCCAATGTCACGATCATAAATATGATCCTATTTCGCAAAAGGATTATTACCAGTTGTTTGCTTTTTTCAACAACACCAAAGAAATAGGTTATGAAGGCGATGTAAACCAATCGAAGCCGGCCAAAATGCCGGTGCTTACGCTGGATAGCAGCGACTTGAAAGGCATCGTTTCGTATATCAACCACCCCGACACTGGCAAGCTGTATGTGTCGGTAATGGGCGAACGCGATACTTTGCGGCCCACCTACATATTAAATCGTGGCGTGTTCGACCAGCATGGTGCAATAGTGCAACCTGCAGCCTTAAAATCGGTATTGACTTTTGATACCCTTAACCAGCCACGCAATCGTTTATCGCTTGCAAAATGGACGATAAGCAAAAACAATCCACTTACTGCAAGGGTATTTGTAAACAGGCTTTGGCAGGAAATTTTTGGGCGCGGCCTGGTAAAAACTACAGGCGATTTTGGTATGCAGGGCGAGCTGCCATCGCACCCTGAACTGCTGGATTGGCTGGCGGTAGATTTTATGGAGCACGAATGGAATATTAAAAGGCTGGTAAAACAAATTGTACTATCTGCTACCTACAGGCAATCATCAAAAGTCAGCCCCAAATGCTTGCAGACTGACCCCGAAAATATGTACCTCTCCCGTTCGCCCCGTATAAGGGTAAAGGCCGAGTATGTCAGAGATATTGTACTGGCCAGCTCGGGCTTACTCGTAAAAACTATTGGCGGGCCAAGTGTAAAGCCTTATCAAACCAAAGGCTTGTGGGAGATGGCAACATCGGGCCGTGGCCAGTTGGCTACTTATAAACAAGACCATGGCGATGCCTTGTATCGCCGGGGCATGTACACTTTTATTAAGTTAACGGTACCACCGCCCAGCATGATATTATTCGACGCCAGCAACCGGGACCAGTGCGAGGTAAAACGCAGCCAAACCAACACCCCATTGCAGGCGCTCATGATGATGAATGACCCCACCGTTCTTGAAGCATCGAGGGTATTTGCCCAAAAATTAGTAGCAGAAAAAACAACGTCCGAAGCAAAACTTACAAAAGCTTTCCGGCGCATTATCTGCCGCCTGCCATCGCAACGCGAAATGAAAATTCTTACAACTTATTATACAGCCCAGCTAAGCGATTTTACAAATAAAAAATTGGATGCTGCAGCCACATTACAGGTAGGAGAGTACCCGCCAGTTGAAGGCCAGGACCAAAACAATACCGCCGCTTTAATGAAGGTGATCAGCATGATTTATAACATGGAAGAAGCAATTACAAAAACATAAATTATGAACAAACAATTGCTTGAGCACAGTCTTACCTTCAACCGCCGAAAATTTTTGGCACGAATGGGTATGGGCATTGGCGGTGTGGCGTTAGGTTCTTTGTTAATCCCCGATTTGTTTTCGGGGGGCAATGTTGAAGACGCCCTGCTTACCGGTTTGCCACACTTTGCACCCAAGGCCAAGCGCATCATCTACCTGTTTCAAAATGGTGCCCCCTCGCAGTTAGACCTGTTTGATTATAAGCCCAAGCTGGAAGAAATGTTTGGACAGGATTTACCCGCCTCCATTCGTATGGGCCAGCGCCTGACGGGTATGACCGCCAACCAAACTAAATTTCCACTGGCCCCCTCTTTTTTTAAGTTTGAGCAGTACGGCAAGGCAAGGGCATGGATAAGCGAACTGTTGCCAAACACCGCTAAAGTTGTGGATGATCTTTGCATCATTAGAACGTTACATACCGAAGCCATCAACCACGATCCGGCTCTTACTTTTTTTCAAACAGGTGCACAGGTTGGCAACCGCCCCAGCATGGGTTCGTGGCTTAGCTATGGCCTCGGTAGCGAGAATAAAAATCTGCCCGCCTTTTGCGTGTTGCTGTCAAAAGGTAAAGGCAATGGCCAGGGCGTTTATTCAAAATTATGGAGTAACGGTTTTTTAGATTCGGTGCACCAGGGCGTTCAATTTAGCAGTGGCGAAAACCCCGTGCTATACCTTAACAACCACGAGGGTATCGACAAGGCCGATCGACGTAAAATGTTGGATAAACTGGAAGAGCTGAACAGCGAGGGTTACAACGACTTTGGCGATCCCGAAATAAAAGCAAGGGTGCAGCAGTACGAGATGGCTTTCCGGATGCAAACCGCCGTACCCGAGGTGACCGATCTGAGCAAAGAGCCCGAAGACATTGTAAAAATGTATGGCGCCGATTGCTTGACACCCGGCACCTATGCAGCCAATTGTTTGCTGGCCCGCAAACTTTCCGAAAACGGTGTTCGGTTTGTGCAATTGTATCACCAGGGTTGGGACAGTCATGGCAACCTGCCCGGCGAAATAAAAGGGCAGTGTATGGATACCGACAGGGCTTCGGCTGCGCTGATTACCGACTTAAAACAACGTGGCCTGCTTAATGAAACGCTGGTTATTTGGGGTGGCGAGTTTGGCCGTACCAATTACAGCCAAGGCATCTTGAAAAAGGATAATTATGGCCGCGATCATCACCCACGTTGCTTTACCGTTTGGATGGCCGGTGGCGGTGTACAACCCGGCGTGTATGGCGATACAGATGAGTTTGGTTACAACATAGCCAGCAACCCCGTGCATGTACACGACTTTCATGCAACCATCCTCAATCTTATGGGTCTCGATCACGAAAGGCTGGTGTACAAACACCTCGGTCGCAGGTACCGTTTAACGGATGTTGCGGGTAAAGTGGTTAATGGCTTAATTGCGTAGTGCGTTCGATAGGTTTATGGAGGTGTGATGTGTTGATGATTTTAGGATCTGGGTAGCCAGCTATAAGGCTTCGATGTATCATCCTTGCCACAGTCTACCCCGCCTTTTTGCGGGGCTCGGTTCAAAGGCAGTATTTCATAGCAGCGTGGCCTATTTCTTTAACTCTGTCGAAGTGTTACCTTGAGCTTGTCGAAGGGCACACATTTAACCAATGTCAAAAAAAATAACCACAGAGTACACAAAGAAAAAAGCACAGAGAAAAGCCAGAGTTACATCTTTGTGTCCTTTGTGAAAGACTCTTGTTTTTCTCTGTGGTTAAAGTCATCAACTAAGTCAAAACTTAGTGAACCTTACTGCCCTTCGCGGCTTTGTGTTTTTTTACTTTTTACTTTTTACTTTTTAATTATAAAAAAATGCATCGCAGAAATTTTATAAAAAATACTTCGCTTGGTGTGGCAGGCATGCTGTTAAATCCCGAAGTATATGCAGCCGATACGGTCTTAGGTCATAACAACAAACGCTATCGCCTTAACACGCATTGGAGTAAAGCCGATGTAGCCCGTAACCCCGTAAACGACTGCCACGAAATGGTACAGAACAGCCATGGCAACATTATGCTGCTGACAAACGAGGTTAAGAACAATGTTTTGGTGTACAACAAACGGGGCCGGCTTATAACCACCTGGGGCAGTGAGTACCCCGGCGCACATGGCTTTACTTTGTTCAACGAAAATGGCACCGATGTTTTATTTATTTGCGACAACAAGCGGCACCAGGTTATTAAAACAACCATTGATGGAAGGGTGTTACTTGTAATTGATTACCCTAAAGAAACCGGCGAATACACCAAAGCAGAAGAATACGTACCAACTGAAACTGCTATTGCACCCAATGGCGATATCTATGTTGCCGATGGTTATGGCAAAGACTTCATTATACAATACGATGCTGCAGGTAAATACCTCAGGCACTTCGGCGGCAGGGGTGCAGAAGAAAAGCATCTGCTAAATGCTCATGGCGTTTGTCTTGATACAAGAGATCCGCTAAATCCCTCACTGCTCATTACTTCGCGACAGCAAAATGCCTTTAAATGCTATACCATGCAAGGCGTTTATATTGAAACTATTAACCTGCCGGGTGCCTGGGTTTGCAGGCCGGTTATTAAAGGAGAATATTTATACGCAGCCGTTTTGCAAAGCAACAATGCCCTTTGGAAGCAATCAGGCTTTGTTACCATCCTCGATAAACAGAACAAGGTAGTATCCAATATTGGTGGATCTACCCCTTCCTATAATAACGGCATCCTGGATGAGATGCATCAAAGCATGCCATACTTTGCTTACCCACACGATGTTTGTGTTGACGATGAAGAAAACCTGTATATAGCACAATGGAATTCAGGTAAAGTGTATCCTTACAAATTATCTCCGGTAGTCTAATAGGTATGTAAAGCGTAACAAATAACTTAAAGTGTTTACCGGTGTATTTAATAATAATCATTGTATTTAAAACATAATATCTCATATCAAAATAGCTTCCTTCAATTCATCTGGGTCAGGCAATACATGCAGGATCATTTGCAGAAGGAGTCAATGTTTACCAATCTATGCGCTATCCAAAAACACTGCTGTATAACATCACCTTTTCGTTAAACTGCCTGCTGGCTTTCCTGCTGTTTTTTTACGGCTCCATACAGCTGCCGGGCTGGGTGCAGGTTATTGGCCGCATGCATCCTCTTGTATTACATTTTCCTATTGTATTACTGGTGCTGTGTATTTTTTGGGAGCTGGTTATGGGGCTCAGGCAACCCGATAAAGAGGCTAACCTGCTTATAGGCGATGCCTTGCTAATTGTAGCAGCGCTGGCATCGGTAATAACTGCTTTAATGGGTTTGTTTTTAAGTAAAGAAGATGGCTATACGCCTGCTGTATTAATATGGCATAAATGGGCCGGGGTAAGCATTTCATTTTTGTTATTGGCTTGGTATGCTTTCCGCAAACATATACGCCAACGAAAGATTGTTTTAATCACTTCTTCACTGGCTGCAATGGTTATTATTGTGGTTACAGGGCACCAGGGGTCTAACATTACCCATGGCGAAAACTTTTTGCTTGCTCCCATACTTAACAATGATATAAAACGGGTAGTAAAGTTTGAAGATGCAATGGTATATGCTGATGTAGTGCATCCCATCTTACAGGTTAAATGTATGAGTTGTCATAACAGTGCCAAAGCAAAAGGACAGTTGGTTATGGAAACGCCGGAGTTGTTATTGAAGGGAGGCAGGCATGGCGTTTTGTGGGATAGTACCGATAGCCAGGCCGGCTTGCTTTTGCAGCGTATTCATTTACCTGACGACGATAAAAAGCACATGCCTCCTGCGGGTAAACCTCAGTTAACAACCGAAGAGATTGCTATTTTATACAGGTGGATTAAAACAGGTGCCAGCTTTACTACAAAGTTGGCTATGCTTGCTCCTGCTGATAGCCTGCGATTACTAACTGCATCTTTGTTCACTCAAAAGGAGACTGATGTGTTTTCATTCGCTTCTGCCAGCGAAAACAACATTGATAAATTAAATAATGCTTACCGCATTGTTCGCCCGCTTGCCACCGGTTCACCGGCTTTAAATGTTGAGTTTTTTGGAGCGGCACAATACCAGCCTACCCAACTAAAAGAGTTACTGGAGGTAAAGCAACAGGTGGTTGCTTTAAACCTTAATAAAATGCCCGTAACTGATGCTGATTTAAAAACTATTGGGCAGTTTGTAAACCTGAGGGTTTTGAATGTATCATTCACCAATATAACCGGCGCGGGCCTGGCAGCATTAGCCAGCCTGAAAGAGTTGAGGGAGCTTTCTTTGTCAGGTACCAAAGTGCAGGCAGCACAATTAAAAGTATTAGCCGGTCTGCCCAAACTTAGTTTGTTAACCATTTGGAACACACCTATACAACCAGGTGAATTTTCGTTAATTCAAAAGCAATTAAGCAAAGTAAAAGTGGAGACAGGTTTTACAGGAGATACTACGAAACTGTTGTTAACGCCCCCTGTAATTGAGAACGAAGAAGTGATTTTTAAAAATGATGTATCGCTTAAATTAAAGCATTATGTAAGGGGTGTTTCCATCAGGTATACTACTGATGGCACCGAACCCGATAGTGTCAACGGCTATGAGTATACCAAAGAGGTTATGGTGGATAAGGGTTTTACATTGAAGGCCCGCGCATTTAAAACCGGTTGGATCAGCAGCAGAACCGTCGAAAAGACTTTCTTTAAATCTTCTATAAAACCCGACTCTGTTTTTCTGGCTACCAAGGCTAATCCTGATTTTTTAGCTGAGGGTGCAACAACACTTATAGATGGTCAGAAGGGTGAATTGAATTTCAAGGGAGGCAAATGGTTGGGTTATAAAGACCGTCCCCTGGAAGCTTACCTGTTTTTTAATAAGCCCACAAATATATCTTCAGTAACCCTTAGTATGTTGATTGATATAAACAGGTTTATTATGCC
>JBBQVY010000248.1:0-7113 GCA_038211085.1 Chitinophagales bacterium
TGGCGTAGCCTTTTACAACAACAGCATACAGATAGTTATTACGTCTGCACTGCCGTGCTTTAAAACACAGGCCTGGTTTGTTTATAACAGAACTATACCAATCTTGCCGTTAAGCAAGCTTTTGTGCTGCTGCCTTTGCAGCCGCAATATTTTAATTCATCATTACTTCCTGCCTTCTGAAACCAAACACTTCTGTCTTTTCTGGTACTATATCTTTTTCATGCGGGTTGGTAATTTCTGCAAGTGTCATTGGTTTGGTTATTTCATTGTCAAACCCTAAATGTTTACTCAGGCGTTTTGCTTTTTCAACACCTAGTTTTCCAAATTCATACTTGGCTATCAATCTTCCTTTCCGCATCAGCGCACTATCAATCATGGCGACCGGACTGTTAAACGTGCATATCAATTGCACATTTAAAAAGTCGGCCAGCAAGCCATCCGAAATATTCAGCAGGTTTGATACCGATGCATTGTTATTCAGCTTTCTATCCATGATCACATTCTCTGCATCTTCAATGATCAACACACTGTTTGGGTTACTCACCAACAACTTGATAAAATCCGGGTTGGTGATATCGCCTGCCACATTGGGCGAAACAAACAAAACACGTTTTCGTATTTTACCAATCAGGTGACGCAGGTAAGTTGTTTTGCCAGTGCCCGGTAAACCGTGCAATAAAATGATCCCCTTGTCTTTATTCCTGTTTAACCTTTGCGTAATAATATCATTCACTTCCTTAAAATCGTCCTCATAAAAAAGATTAATATCAAGTTTAGTGCGCTTTACTTCCAGCTGCCTTAGCTCAAAACCACTAAGTCCACGACTGATCAGGTTTATTTCCAGTGGTTTTCTCCGCTGCCTTTCTTTAAAAACACTCATCATTCCCGTACATTCATTCACAAAATCATGCTGTGAGCCATCGTGATAAATTTCGCAGTAGCCGTGTTCAAATTCTAATAAGCAGCCGTTTTGCATAATTATAAATGTGTCGTTAAACCCGTACGGTTTTTTTCTGCTATCATAATATCGGTAAGTGTGTACCGATTTTATAAGCTGGCTGAATTTTTCTTTGATGGCATTGAAAGCTTTTTCGCCATCAATATTTCCTATGTAGTTTACGCATGGAATACTACCGAAGCAATACAGGTAAAGCGATTTACCGCATAAAAAACCATTGTCGAAAATACCATTGGCATTTATCCTTATTTGTTCGTTACTATTTTCCATTGTTGTTGTTTTAAGACCCACCAACCCCACTAAAAGAAGGGCTTTAGAGATCACTATTTTTTAATTCTGTTTATTTTTTACATTTCCCCAATTTCCTTTAGTAGTTTATTGCACCACTTTATTGGCGCAGCTTGAGCTGGCAAAGGCTTCTGGCTTGGCTTTAAAAGCAAATCCCATTCCCATGATATAACCCATCGCTTCCTTCAATGCATCATTACTTTTAAAGTTTGGGTTGCTGTTGATGTCGGCGTGTACTTCCATATCCACATTGTACAAAGTAAAAATCCTGCACAGCGCATAAGCCACATCAATACTTTTGGCCACTTCGGTAAGCATCCGTTGTTTAATGCTCATCTTCTGCAAACTGGTTTCATTGTTGATGTACATGAAACCGCCTTTACCTTTGCGGATGAAAACAATTACGGTTGCAAATTCTGTTTCCTTTCCTCCGACACTTCGGCCGGAGCATGCTTTCACCTGGCTATCGGTACCAATACATACTTTAAGCTGGTATCCCATTTCTTTTTCGCGGAGAATGGCAGACCTTACTTCATCCTCAATAGGCTGATGTATTTTTTGCCCGTTTAGTTTTCTCCATTGTTGATGATGTTCCATTTCATGTTATTTTAATTTTTTGTTTACAAACATTTGTTCGTTGATGGAACTTCATTGGCGACGCTCCGTTCAACATTTATTTTTCAATGGTTCTTTTTTTATTTTTTATTTATTGCATCAGTACAAGGATTCGAACCCTGGCAAATAGTTTTGGAAACTATCATGCTACCGTTACATCATACTGACATTTTTTGTGGACGAAACAAGATTCGAACTTGTACGGTTGCGGCTTCAACGCAATGCTCTACCATTGGAGCTATTCGTCCGTTTGTTACCGGTTTTTTAATTGATCTTTATTTCCTCATTATCGAATTCACCTGTTTCAAACAATTTTTTAACCGAGTCCTGTGGAAGATTCGAACTTCCTTCTTTCGATTTGCAGTCGAACACATACGCCATGTCTGCCAGCAGGACATTTGCGGAGAGTAAAGGATTCGAACCTTTGCACCGGATTAACGATGATGGCTTAGCAAGCCATTACAATACCACTCTGTCAACTCTCCATAGTTGTCGTACTCACGTATTTTGAGGATGAAGAAAGATTCGAACTTTCAACACGGTGCCTAACAAACACCCGCTCTGCCGTTGAGCTATTCATCCTTTCATCTTTTGTTGGTCCGCAGGGACTCGAACCCTGAACTCCCGGTGTAAAAGACCGGTACTCTTAATCCAATTGAGTTACGAACCAGTTTTTGTGATGACTGAAAGACTCGAACTTTCAACCTTTACGATATCAGCGTAATGCTCTCAACCAATTAAGCTAAGCCATCATTTGTTGCGGCCACAGGATTCGAACCTGCATCTACCGGCTTATGAGACCGGTGAGTTACCATTACTCTAAACCGCAATTTTTTGTTGGCTCAAAAAGAATCGAACTTTTATCTCCGCGTTCGTAGCGTAGTATTCTTATCCATTGAACTATAAGCCATTTTTTGTTAGCCAGGTGAGATTCGAACTCACACTTAATAGCTTCTGAAACTATTGCCTCTGCCGTTGGGCTACCAGCTATTGTTGTGCGACTTTCAGATTTGAACT
Source organism: Chitinophagales bacterium (assembly GCA_038211085.1). Classification (GTDB taxonomy): domain Bacteria; phylum Bacteroidota; class Bacteroidia; order Chitinophagales; family Chitinophagaceae; genus Segetibacter. Next base: position 2,879 of record JBBQVY010000248.1, read on the forward strand.
GAATACATTCACCTTATGTTTACCTTTCAGAAAGAAAGGAAGATGACTATGTTGCCGTTACACCAAGCCGCATTGGTTGACTCCGGGACTCGAACCCTGTTCTTCACATTCACAGTGTGATACTTTACCAGATAAGCTAAAGCCAACGTTTGTTTTCATTACGGGTTTGCGGTTCGTACGGGAATCGAACCCGTTGCAACAGATCGACAATCTGTGATGTTAGCCGTTACACCAACGAACCGTTACTTATAACTTTGGCAAAATTTTGAACTTTGCCAAAGTTTATCAACCATTGTATAGAAGGCCAGACCCGAACTGACAACCTCATGATTCCAGATCACGAATTCTACCAATTGAAATACTTCTATATTTTTTAATCAAAGAACTTTTAGAAAAAGGCACCCTTGTTGCATCTCACAGGGGTAGCCTGTTTTCCTCCTTTCTGCATATAATATTTTACCTTGTCTTAAATTCTGCAGGGTGAATAATTTTATTCCTGCTTTCATTTTCATCTTTGGCAACATTTTTATTTTTTTCAACAATGCCGATGATTACCCTCACCACCAACACCACAAGTATCATTTTCATTTCACCCTCCCTTTTTTATCGGGCATAAAAAAAGCCCGGTCGTTTTTAACGTGACCGGGCTGTTCGTTGAGGTGTACTATACCTTATCGTTCAAACCACGGTCGTATTTTATCACTATTATTCATTTTACCAATTGTTGCAAACCCTGCACATAGCAGTACATACCAATAGCGTATGGGTAATGATGCCTGTTCATTCCTCACAGTAAAATGTTTATGTTGTAACTCTTGCATTTTTTTTGTTTTCTTGTTTTTCTTGCTTCTTGTTCCTTGGTTATTCAGATGCCTGTTTAATTATATTGCATAAAAAAAGCCCCGATTTTTTGTCGGGGCCTGTATTTGAATCAGTTGGTTTTGGTAAACTTATGATGCAGCATAACATGCCCCGCTATTGCCATAATCCCAGTTGGGACTAAAACAATTCACCGCTTCAATATGTAGTTGTATGCGTAACATGTTTTGTTGTGTTTAACTTTTGTTTGCATTGCAAAGATGAATTTATTTTTTTGATACTGCCAAATTTTTGTGAAGATTTTTTTAAAATAATCTTTACCTTAAGTTTTAAAGAGGCTGAAAGTATAGTAGAATCAATGGTTTCAGGGAAATAAAAAATTAAAATAATTTCCCCTGCTGCCCCGGCCGTTGAAATAATTTTGTATTCAAACTCCATTCCTCTGCATTCATGTTGTACAGCTTGCCGTATTTTTTATACTGCTGCGCTACCATATCGGCAATACTTCCTTCGCCACGCATACGTATGCCCCAGCGGGTATCGTTTACTTTTCCATCGTGGCTTTGCTCAATCAAATGCCAAACCTTATCGGCATGGTTGGGGAAATTTTTATACAGCCAGTCGTGAAATAAAAATTTGATGGCGCCATTTAAACGGATGAAAGTGTAAGCCGTAAAAGTGGCACCATTATCTGCCGCTTCCTTCATAATGCGTTGCATTTCGTGTTCGTTCAGTCCGGGTATCATCGGGCCCATCATAATGCCCATGCGTACGCCGGCACAGCTTAACTCATTGATCACTTTTAATTTTTGTTTGGCCGTGGTGGTTCGTGGCTCCATACTACGCCGCAGATCTTCATTAAAAGAGGTGATGGAAACCATGGCAGATACAATTCCTTTCTTCGCCATTTCCTGCAATACATCTTTGTCTTTTAGTATCCAGGAGTTTTTTGTGAGTATGCCAACTGGCTGATTAAACTCATTACAAACTTCAAGCAAGCCTCTTGTTAAGCGGTACTTTTGTTCGGCAGGTTGGTAACAATCTGTATTGCCGCTCAGCATGATGGGTGTTCCCTCCCATTTAGGGTGCATTAAAAATTTACGCAACAGCTCCGGTGCATTTTTTTTGATCAGAATTTTTTGTTCAAAATCAAGTCCGGCGCTGTAACCCCAGTATTCATGAACATTACGGGCATAGCAATAAATACAACCATGCTCACAACCTGCATACGGGTTCATGCTGTAACCCATGCCAACATCTTTACTTTCTACTTTATTTACAATCGTTTTTGATTGCATTTCTATGTATTGCGTGGCAACATTGCTTGCTTCCCAATCATCAACACCTTCAATATGCTCCTGCGTTTTTTCATCTTTTAAAAAACGATTTTTTGTGTTGAACTGTGCACCACGGCCTGCCAGGTATTGTGTTTTTTCTTCCTGTGGCGCAGCAGATACTTTGTGGTGATCCTGTTGAAGTTTGTTGTTTTCCATTGATTTTATTTTTATTTATTACACGAATTGAAAGCACGAATACTTCGACAAGCTCTGTACACGAATTATTTTTGCCACGGATTAATACGATTTTTTTTGCCCGCAGATTTCGCAGATGGCGCAGACATTTTAAGACTGTTTGAATTTGAAGAGTTGAATAATGGTTTGCGGTACAAGGGAGTGACACAACGATGTAGAATAAAGAACAAATGTTTGTCCCAAAAAAAATCTTATTAATCCTTTCCATCTACCCAAATCCCCGTTCAGACAAACAAGTCTCCTTGCTTTGTAGCCACCGGTAAATTTTGAAATTCAAAACGCTTTACTATCTGGTATTTCATTTCTCCAAAGGGGCGTTTTAATAAAAGCATACTGTCGGCAATAAACCGGCCGGTAAAATATTTATGACTGTACTCAAGCCAGCCTTGTTCGTACTGCCACGGCAATAACCTTCGGGCAATGGTTAAATGCGGCTCCAGTATAAAATGCGGTTTGTTGTCTTCATCAAATTTCATCAGTCGTTGTGTTTCTGTGCGTATGGTTTTTACCAACGATTGTATGGGCACTTTAGATGTTATATTAATGTAGATGGTATGCGATGGAAAACTGCCGTAGTCTTTAAGCTCTACCTTTAACGGGTGATGGCCCATAGCAACCTGGTTCAGGCGGTTTATGATTCGCTCTTCCAGCATTTCGTACTGCAAAAAATTAACCAGCGTAATGTGTGGCTTTCCCCAACGGGCATTTTCGGCTTTGTATTTTTCGTAAAACTCATTTTTAACTCCCATTATCCTGTTTCGCAGTTCTTCATGCGGACTAAGTACCAGCAGGTACTCATATACCCGGTAGCCGGGCAACTGGGTTATAATCTTTTCCATTGTTGAAAAAATTTGGTTACTAAATTTGTTAGCTAATTATTTTAGCATAAATTTACTAAATAATTTGGTAATTAAAAATCAATTTTTATGGAAGAAGATTATTTTTTTGGCAGCAGGTATAAGGGTTCTAAAAAATTTACCCAGCAGGATGTGCCCACCGCAAACGCCACAGGTTTTGGCGCTGCCGCAGATGATTATATGGAACGGGGCATTGATCTGAATGAGCAACTGATCATGAACAAACCAGCTACATTTTTCTTTAAAATGAATGGCGAAGCTATGACCGGTGGCGGAATACAACGGGGCGATGTATTGATTGTGGACCGATCCATAAAAGCTGCCAACGGTAAAATAATTGTAGCCGTGGTAGATGGAGAAATGGTAGTAAGGCGTTATTCGCAAACGATGAATAAAGTTTTATTGTTGCCCGAAAATGAAAAATTTAAAGCCATTGAAATTGGAGAATTCATGGCTTACCAATGCTGGGGCGTAGTAACCTGTACCATTCATATTATGGACAATGCGCTGCTGGCTTTTTTGAATAACAGTAAATAGACCCAGGGATGAAAGGCATTGTAGATTGTAACAGTTTTTATTGCAGTTGCGAAAGATTATTCAGGCCACACCTGGATGATAAGCCTGTTGTGGTACTCAGTAATAATGACGGCTGTATTGTATCACGCAGTGATGAAGCAAAAAACTTAGGCGTTAAAATGGCAGGCCCGTATTTTCTGGCAAAGCCTTTAATTGAAGAGCATAACGTAGCTACTTTTTCATCTAACTATAATTTGTATGGCGACCTTAGCTGGCGGGTGATGGAAACATTACGGATAATGCTGGGCACCCAAAATGTAGAAGTGTACTCTGTTGATGAGGCTTTCATTGATCTTGATGAACAGCAGGAAACTGACTGGGAAAAAATCGGATTACATATCCGGGAAACCGTAGAGCAGTGGACGGGTATAAAAGTATCAGTTGGTATTGCACCAACAAAAGTATTATCCAAGGTGGCTAATCATTTAGCGAAAAAAAATAAAATAGCAAC
>JBBQVY010000249.1:0-7107 GCA_038211085.1 Chitinophagales bacterium
TAAACGTAATAAGGCCAAACAATCCCAAACAGGCGATGCTTATTGTGAGAATTGAAAAGGCGAGCAATACTTCGCCTTGCCTTTCTTGTGTGTGATATTGTGTGGCAAAATTTTTATCGAGAAAGTTATAAGCGAATGTAGCAGCGGGATCAAATTGTTTAAATGTGTTCTCAATGAAAACCAGTGATTGCGACAGGTGTTGTTCATCCAGGCGAACATACATATTATCCCTGTCTGCGGCCTTTTGCGGAAGCTGCATGATCATAGGTTCTACCAGGTGTTGCAATGAATAAATATGGTAGTCTTTTACTACGCCTACAATATTGTTAAAAAATATTTTTCCCGTTGAATCTTTACCCCTGGAGATTCGCTTGCCCATTCCTGAAATCCACCCTTGCCTTTTTAGAAACGCTTCATTTACAATAACATCATTGCTATCGGAGGAAATGTTGTTGGAAAAGTTGCGGCCTTCCAATATTTTGATTTGCATAGCCGGAATAAAATCAGCATCGACTATTAATCCATAAGCGAGATTGGGATGTTCATCCAGCACGCCATTTTTTTCGATGCTGTAATCCATCATGCCGATATCATTATTGCCAATTGGGTTGCCTGCAGATGCAACGGCTTTTACCATCGGGTTTTGTAACAATGCCGACCGAAGAGCGGGCACTTTTTCTCTCACGTTTCTAGCATCGATATGAAAAGTGAGCATTTGATTTTTATTAAATCCCAGGTCTTTATTACGGAAATAATTTAGCTGCAGATAAATAACAACTGAGGCAGTTATTAAAACAACGGTTATTGCAAACTGGAACAACACCAGCGATTTTCTAAAAACCGATTGTCCCTTCACATCCCCTAACTGATTTTTTAAGGCAGGAATTGTTTTGAATTTTGATAAGAAAAAAGCCGGGTATAGGCCGCCAACAAGCCCTGCAATAAAAGAGAAAGTGATTAAATAAACGATAGTTTGTGCAGCTCCAAATTGCCAAATGGATAATTGTTTGCCGACAAAATTATTAAAGACAGGCATGGCAAGGCCAACCAAAAAAACACTGATAACTGCAGCAGAAAGAATGGTAATTAAAGACTCAGTAAGAAAGAGACTAACGAGGCTTTTTCTGCTTGAACCGGTTATCTTTCTTACGGCTACTTCCCTTAACCTAACCGATGCACGTGCAGTTGTAATGTTGATGTAATTTATTAAAGCAATGATGAGGATCAGCAGACCTACAACTGATAAAACATACACGTATTTTATATCGTGGTTTTCTCCTAATTCGTAAGAGAGATGCGAATGCAAATGAATAGAGGTGATTGGCTGCAGCTCTAATTTATAGTTTATGTCATTGCTATTTTTAGTAAGGTACTTTGTAACAAACCCAGGCAATTTTGCCCTAAGCTGGCCTATGTCTGCATTCTTTTTTAGCAGTAGGTAGGTGTAGATGCTAATGTTGTTCCAGTCACTTTGGTAATTTTCGGGAAAGGGGCGTAGTGCATTAAATGAGAAATGTGAGTTGGCCGGTACGTCTTCAATAACTGCGGTTACAACGGTGGGAACCTTATCTATATCAATTACTTTGTTAAGTGCCGCTGAAGGATTAGTAAAGAATTTGGTGGCTAATGTTTTGGTAAGAACAATACTGTTTGGTTGTTGCAAAGCATTTGCAGTGCCTGCTATAAAATGATAAGTGAACACAGAAAAGAAGGAAGGGTCTGTTAGAAAGACTGCATTTTCTTTCAACGTCTTTTCACCATATTTCATAATTCCGCCTCCTTCCACATCAATACGAACTGCATTTTCCACTTCGGGAAAATCGTTTTTAAATGCGGCTGCAGCAAGACCGGAAGTGCCGGTAACATCAAACTTTTCTTCGCCCCATTGGCCGTGCGATGCAAGCCTAAAAATTCGCTCACCATTTATATGATACTTGTCATAGCTTAACTCATCGGCCACAAAAAGCGCGATAACCCAAACTGCAGTAAGGCTTAATGCAAGCCCACCTAAGTTGATGATGGAGAAAGTTTTTTGCCTCATCAAGTTGCGGACCGCCGTTTTTAAATAGTGTTTAAGCATAATATTTTTTTTTGGCCAACATTTGTAATTCTGTTCGTTTTCTGTTGTGTCATTTTAATTCCGGTTTATCGGAACTCACTTGTACGTTGCCAGCTTTGCTGAGCAAATTGCTTCATTACAAGAGTGCGATGCAACAAAAGCTTAATACATGGATAAAGCCCGGTACCAGGAATTTTTTTTCTCACGATCCCTCAACATTATAAATTCCAGGTTCCGGTTACTCACTTCTCAAACTTTTAACCGGGTTGGCCAATGCTGCCTTTATAGCACGATACCCAACCGTAACCAACGCAATTAAAAATGAAGCCATAATTGCCAATACAAAAACTCCCATACCTATATTTATTTTATAGGCAAAACCTTGTAGCCAGTTATTCATAAAATACCATGCAACAGGTGCAGCAATGGCAAAAGCAATGGCAATAAGTATTACATATTCTTTTGAAAAGAGGTAAACAATGTTGGCAACACCGGCACCGAGCACTTTGCGAATGCCTACTTCTTTTGTTTTTTGTACTGCCATGTAAGAAACGAGCCCGTACAAGCCAAGGCAGGAAATGAAAATAGCAATGCATGCAAAAATTTTATAGAGAAGCGACAACCTGGTTTCCTGCTCGTAAAACTTTGCGATTGTTTCGTCAGTAAAGTGGCTCATGAATGCATATTCAGGATATGTTTTTTCCCACATCTTTTGTACCTGCGGAACAGCTTGTGAAATGTTGGCAGTGCGAAGCTTTACTGCCATATTAAAGTACCTGTTTTTGTCTGGGAAAATGGCAAGCTCACGAACTGCATCTCTTAATGAACTTGTCTTAAAATCTTTTACCACGCCAACTATGGGCACCCATTGCTGTCCGCCAATTCGTATATCTTTTCCTATAGCTTTTTGCGCATCGGTAATACCAAGTTTTTTTAATAAAGCTTCATTTACCACCACTTCTTTTAATGTGTCGCTTGCCGTAAAACCTTTACCTGCAATCACCTGTAGCCCAAATGTTTTTATATAATCTGCATCCGCAAATTTGAGGAACAAAGGATAGTCTTTGTCTTCCTGGTGATCGAATGCAAAATTTGTAGCCGTCCTGTTATCTGAAGAAGGCTCATCGTTTGCAAACGACATGCTTATTACATCCGGGTTTTGTAGCAATTGTTGCTTTAATGGCTGCATACGGGCAAGGTGGGCGCTATCGCTGTAAGCAGGCAACATCAGTACCGCATCTTTATTAAAACCAAGATCAGCATGCTGTACATAATTCATCTGGCTTATGGCAACAATAGTTCCTATAATTAGCATTTGCGAAATGGCAAATTGTGTTACCACTAAAATTCTTCTTAATGATATGCCCCCGATATTGGCGGAAGCCATCTTATTTTTCAGGGCAAGCACCGGCGGATAACCCGACAATACAATGGCAGGATAAATACCTGAAAGAAGCGTAACAATAATAACTTCTGCTATCAAAAACAATATTGTTTTTACATTCAGCAATGCAATATCAACAGGCGCAGTTGCCACATGCGATAAGTAAGGCAACGATAATTTTGCGATGAGAACAGCGAGTAAGGTTGATATCAAAATCACAATAAAAGTTTCGCCGATAACCTGTGCAATCAAACGGCTTTGTGTGCTGCCGAGCACTTTGCGTATGCCGATCTCTTTACTTCGGTTAATGGCTTGTGCCGTAGCAAGATTGATGTAATTGATAGATGCCATTGCAATGATAAGTACACCAATCAAAGCCAGTGTAAGCAAGATGGTTTTGCTGCTGCTGTGGTCTCCCATCGTACCGTAACGATAATCAAAATGCATATCTTTTAACGGCTGTAAAACATACTCGTTGTTTGTAAGCGCATTTTTGCCGGATTGATTTAAAAGAAAAGCATTAAGCTGCGCATTTACACGCCCAGCATTTGCCGTTTGCGGCAGCGTTACATAGAGTTGATTGTTGCTTCCTAAATTTCCCCAATCGTTGTGATAGCCATAACTATCTCCATATATTTTAAGGGTTTCATTCGATAAAAATGCAACGACGGGGAAATCAGAATTTTCCGGCGCATCTTCTACCACGCCATTCACCTGCAGTAAAATGGTATTATCAAGTTTAATAAATTTTCCCTGCGCATTTTTCCAGTCATTAAAATATCTATTAGCAAGTGTTTTAGTAAGAACAATACTCGAAGGATCGTTTAAAACATCTTTATTTCCTTCAAGCCAGGTAGCATTAAAAACTTCGAAGTAAGAGGGCTTCGTAAAAACGGCTGTTTTATTTTGTTCTATAAATTTTTTGCTTGATGCAACATCATTTATTGCATTTCCTATTATGGTGAATTGCGGCGAGCCATCAGTTGTAACAGGAACAGTTTTTGTAAACTGCGGAAAACCCGTATTGATTGCACTAATGGCAGGAACTCGAATGCCGGGATTGTATTCTGTGTTGCCATCGCTATGTTTGGTATTGGTAACGATGCGGTAAATGTTGTTATAATTCTTTTGAAACGTATCGTAACTCAATTCATACGAGACAACAATAAAAATTAATAGCGTTGAAGCAATACCTACAGCAAGCCCTGAAATATTGATAATAGAATAAGTTTTATTCTTCATCAAATTTCGCCAGGCAATTTTAAAATAGTTCTTCAACATAATTATGCTTTATTTTAGTTTTAACGTGTTCATCAAAGTTTCGATAGTACAAGAGTGCGACGCAACAATGTTTAATTGTTATTATACCCCCTGGCCCCAAAAAAAAATAAGTAAACGCCAGCCTGTTGTTCACTGATCGTTTTTAGTTGTTCATTGTTCATTCACTCCTCAAACTTTTTACCGGGTTGGCAATGGCGGCCTTTATAGCTTTTAAACTTACTGATAACAGGGTTATAAAAATGGCTGCAAATGCTGCAATAACATATACCCACCATTGAATGTGTATGCGGTAGGCAAAGTCTTGTAACCATTGGTTCATGATGTACCAGGCTATGGGGCAGGCAATAACAAAAGCAATGGCAACCAGCTTTAAAAAATCTTTTGTAAGCATGGCAACTACACCGCTAACAGAGGCACCCAGCACTTTACGAATGCCTATTTCTTTTGTACGTTGCTCCGCTGTAAAGGCTGCCAAACCAAAAAGGCCCAGGCATCCAACCAGGATAGTCAGGCAGGCAAAAATGGTAAGTATCAAACCCATCTTCTGTTCTTTTTCATAGGTTTGTTTAAAGCGTTCATCTAAAAAACTGTAGACGAACGGCTCCTCTTTAGTGAAAGAATTCCATTGTGCTTTTAGTGTAGAAAGCAGCCCCGATACATCTTTTGCCTGTATGCGTGCTATTATGGTACCGCTGTTATTGCCAAGGGTCATAACAAGGGGCGATATGGGTTGGTGCAGCGATTTAAAATGAAAGTCTTTTACTACACCAATTACGTTATACGTCTGCCTTTGACCATTGTTAGACATATAAGTTATCGTATGCGCGGTGGCTTCATCCTTCCATCCAAACGCTTTTGCGCCGGTCTCATTTAGAATGATAGCATTTGAATCCAAAGCCATGTTTTCAGAAAAATTTCTACCTGCCAACATTTGCATACCAAGTGTTGGTATGTATTGTGCATCCACATCGTACCTAAGTGTTTTAACCAGGTGTGTTTGATTAAAATCGGGGTAGACCATGAAGTTATTTGCACCAGACGGCCCCGCCGGCAAATAGCTGGAAGTACTCACACTTACTACACGCTTGTCGTTTTTTATAAGATCGTGCAGCAGGGTTTCATTTTTGCCCAGCAAATACGTTTCTCCAATCAACAGTACCTGCTCTTTATTGTATCCAAGTTCTTTATGGTTGATGTAGTTTAACTGGTTATAGACAACGATGGTGCAGACTATAAGCGTAATGGAAATAAAGAATTGAAACACTACCAGTCCACTGCGTAAACCAATGCTTTGTTTGCCTGAAGTAAATTTTGATTTTAAAACCGAAATGGTATTAAACGATGACAGGAAGAAGGCAGGATAACTACCGGCCATGGTACCTACCAGTAAACCGAACGCAGCCAGCAATACTATGTTTACAGGATTGTAGAACAAAGTAAAAGACAGGTTTTTTGCTGACAGCATATTGAAGAAAGGCAATGCCAGTTTTACAAGTAGCAAGGCAAGCGCAAGGGATATAAAACTGCACACAATTGACTCTGCAAGAAACTGCCCCACCAACTGGTGTTTACGGGAGCCGAGTACTTTTCTTATACCTACTTCTTTGGAGCGTTTACCGGCACTTGCTGTGCTTAGGTTCATAAAATTTATGCAGGCAATTAAAAGCATGAACAAGGCAATGACGCCAAAAATATATACATAGCGAATGTCGCCGCCTTCGCTTAAATCAAACAGTACATCCGACTTTAAATGGATGTCGGTTAAAGGCTCCAGAAACAGCCCAAGATTATTGCCTGCCTTGCGAAAAGCTTCAAACGAAATACCGGTAGACTGTTGCAATTGGGGCCCCATATATTTCTCTACCACTGCCGGTAGTTTTGCTTCCAGTTTTTTGTAATCATAATTGTTTTGAAGCAACAGGTAGGTATAAAAATTTGAGGTCATCCAGCTTTGTTCGCGGGACTCGGGCAGGGTAGCCATTGAACCCAACATATCAAAATGAAAGTGCGAGTTTTCAGGAATGTCTTTTATAATTCCCCGTATGGTATAGGTAGCATGTAAGCCGGTAAAGTCAATAGATTTACCAAGGGGATTTTCGTTTTTAAAATACCTGGCAGCAACCGTTTCTGAAATTACAACGCTGTTAGGTTCTGTTAATGCGGTGCTGGCATCGCCGCTAACAAAAGGCAGGGTAAAGATGGAAAAGAAGTTAGAATCAACATAAGCCAACTCATCCTGCTTATAGGTTTGATTGCCTATTGAAATTCTTTGTTTACCATAGCTGCGAAGCCGTGTTGCTGCCAACACCTCTGGATAATCTTTTTGCAATGTCTGCGCTACGGGGGGCATTACATTGCCTTCCTTCATCACCTGGTTTTGTAC
>JBBQVY010000250.1:0-7012 GCA_038211085.1 Chitinophagales bacterium
GGTAGCTTTATGCGTTGATAATAACCTGTAAGGATTAGCAGGCATATCAGGTTCGAAAACCGTATCGAGGTGACCTATTAAAAACAATTTTTTACCCTTGCTCCCTTTTCTGTAAGCAACAAGGTGACCGGCACGTTTTAATGAATCCGGCAACGAAACCCACTCGGTTGTAAACCCTATTTTGTCAAATTCTTTTTGCAATACTTCTCCTACTTGTTTTACACCGGCTATGTTTAGTGTGCCGCTATTGATGTTCACAATTTGCTCCAGTAATTGAATGGTTTCAGGCATTTGCTTTTCGATGTGAGCAATAATTTTCTTTTCCTCTTTACTAAGTTGAGCAAAAGTTTGAAAGGCAAATAACAAAAGTAATGTGGTCAATACTTTTTTCATATTGGTTTGGTGTGTTAAATTATAAGACATGATAGCCAGCAATTATACATGGCTATATACAAATTGGTTAAACATTCAATTTGCTCAGCTGCGAAAGAATGGTACAAGAGTGCGAGCCCGCAAGTGTGACGGGGGAGGCAGCAAGAGTACCGTGGCCGGGGCCCAAAGCCACACAAAATGAACGTGAGGACTTTACCACATAGGCACAATAGAAACATAGGTTTCACATAGACTATGTGCTTTTACTATGTACCAATGTGTCTATGTGGTGGCTTATCTTCACATGTTCATTAGTAGAAAAGCCAGATCGTAGCATTTAAGCATGGCCCATAAAAATCTAAGGTTTATCTACCTCAATTAATAATTGGGCGGGTATTAAAACCTTGTTTTCTTAGCAAATCCAACACTCCATTATCGCCTCCCAGGTGACCGGCACCTACTGCAAACAAAGTTGACTTTTGCTTCATTATACTACGCATCTCCTTAACCCAATTGTTGTTGCGATTGTACAACAACATATCAAGGTGAGTGCTTACACCGCTCTCATCCTGCATAGTTAGTTGCTGCAATTTCTCAAGATCCTGGCTTTTGTAAACGGTCAACATATCGTGCATAGACTGCTTAAAATGATCTACATTATTTATAGTTTTTACAAGATCTTTTGCCTGTTGATCGTAGGGTATACTATCAAAAATATACTGCTGAAAAGCAAGGCTTTCGAGCCCCCCGGTAGGCTTGCCTAGCTTATGAGCCAACTCAGCAATCTTTACTTCAGCGCCATTTTTTTCCTGGCAGGGCAAAAAGAACTCATACAGGCCCGAGGAGAGTATTAAGGGATGCTGGCGTTCCAGTATTTCGAAAGGAAGCATGGGTTGATGCTCTTTAAAAAACATCTTTACCTGTTCGTATTCCTCCCCGGTTAAAAAGTCTTTTAACTGGCCGTCCTGCTTCATATTAAAATCTACCTCCCCACCCAACAAAGTGCCTGCATGGTCCATGTCTACTTCAAAATATACCTGCTTCACCTGCTTAACTACTGCTTTTAAACTGGGTGATACCACAGCATCTTCGGCACACATGAGGTGCATGGTTCCAAAAATATAGGATGGCTTAACCAGGCCATTACCCGTAATCTGCCACAATAAACTTTTGCTGTCTGCAGCAATAAGCAATGTTGGTTTTTGCCTTCGGCGAAATAAGAGAAATATGAGTATGATAGAAAGAATCCTTGCAACAACCTTCATGAAATTATTTATTGCAAGTTAGGAGGGGTATGATTGCTAAATCACGTTAAAGAAAAAATGATCTTTTGTACGATGGCATGATTTTGTAAATATTTAAAATGTTTTTTAAGGGTTTAGGGTTGAAAAGGAGGCTCAATTCTTTGAGCCTCTACTCTTTTATAAAAGTTTGTATTTTCCCTCTAGGCTCTCCAGCTTTACCTATAGCTATCGTAAAATTTTTTTCGATCAACTGTTGCGGTTTCCAAAATCAAATCTCAAAAAAATTATTGTTGTAGATTATATGTTATCAATAATCAAAAAGTAGAAAATCTTACCCGTAATGGTTACTGGTTCCACACATTGTTTTTTATCAACCTTCATTTACCAATAAAATTTTACCAATGTGGGTACTGCTTTCCATTAACTGGTGTGCAGCAACAGCTTCGGCAAGCGGAAAGGTTTTGTAAATGACCGGTTTAAACAATCCCTTGCTGATGATTGGCCAAACATGCTCTTCTACCTGGGCTGCAAGTTGTTGCTTAAAATCATTACTCCGGTTACGCAAAGTGCTTCCTGTTATAGTTAAGCGGCGCCGCATAATATCCATAATGTTGAATGTTGCTGAATTACCCTGCATAGCATTTATGAAAACCAGCCGTCCGTCTTCGCGAAGCAAGCTTACATTCTTTTCAAAATAATCACCTCCTATCATATCCAGTATCACATCTACGCCTTTGTCTTTTAACACCTGCCCAAAATCCTCTTCTTTATAATTGACACATATCTCAGCCCCCAGCTTTTCGGCTGCTTCGCATTTTTCTGCCGAACCGGCTGTTGCAAATACACGGCTTCCCAAAGCCCTGGCTATCTGTATGGCAGTGATGCCTATTCCGCTGGTGCCCCCATGAATAAGCAAGTGTTCCTGTTTTTTAAGCATGCCTTTTTGAAACACATTATGCCACACAGTAAAAATGGTTTCGGGTAACGATGCTGCATCCTGCAGGTTAACGTTAGCCGGAAGGGGAAGGCAGTTGCCGCCATGTGCCACGGCAAACTCAGCATAGCCACCACCCGAAAGCAGTGCACAAACCTCATCGCCCTTTTTCCATCGGGTAACAGCCAGTCCACATTTTTCAATAGTGCCCGATATTTCAAGGCCGGGTATGTCTGGCGATGCACCCGGAGGAGGTGCATATTTTCCCCGCCGTTGTGCTATGTCGGGACGGTTAACCCCGGCTGCTTTTACCCGTATCAATACTTCGTTTTCTGCCGGTTCTGGTATTGGCCGATCAGCAATTTGCAACACATCAGCATCGCCGGGTTTCGTAATAATAATAGCTTTCATTTACTTAAGTTTTATACAGTATTGGGAGAGGGTATGTCCTTTATGGGCATCCTAATACTTCTTTGATCAAAATAGCTCAATAAAATTATTCGTTTAACTGGGTATATATTCCAATATCTATGAACTGGATACTCTTGCTTTTTAAAGCACAGTCGCTATTTTTTATTCTAATGAAGGTATCGCTCTTAATAAAATACTTCCTGTTTGTTAAGTACCGGTCGGCAGACTGGAAGGCCCAGCACCTCATCTTCTTTCCTGAAAACGAAATCATTTTAAGCAAGTCGTTAACCTGTGTGAAGGCAAAAAAAATGCAGAATTTTTTGAGCACTTCCTTTGTACACCTCATTTTTTTACTGGTAATTGCACGTCTTGCTATCAGGTTTCTTATGTAACAAGCTGAAAGAATTTTAGGAAGAAACTCATATCCTGGTTGACAAAAAAGTAAGGGGTAACCTCTGCCTTTATGCTTTGTTTGTTAACTTGTTGTCATGAAAAAACTATTGCTTGCTACCATCAACTGCTTTTTACTACTGTCTACTTTTGCCCAAACAGGCAAGGTTTCTGACAACCTTTCAATGAAGAGTAAGATCCTGAATATGGATCGGAAATATGCTATTTATTTACCGCCTGATTATGAGCAGTCTCAACGCAGTTATCCTGTGCTGTATTTGCTGCATGGTGCCGGCGACGACCAAACAGGCTGGGTACAATTTGGGGAGGTACTAAGCATTGCAGATAAATCTGTAAAAGATGGGAATGCAACTCCTATGATAATTGTAATGCCCGATGCCAATACCGGCAAGCGCGGTTATTTTAATGATGCTACAAATAGCTGGCGCTACGAGGATTTTTTCTTTGAAGAATTTATGCCTTACATAGAGAAAACTTACCGTATAAAAACCGAGAAAAGATATAGAGCTGTAGCTGGTCTGTCCATGGGCGGCGGAGGTTCTTTCATGTATGCCCTGCACCACCCCGAACTGTTTTCTTCTGCTTGTCCGTTAAGTGCTTATGTTGGACCATTAACACTGGACGATGCTTCAAAAAATATGAGGAGAGAAAACCCTTCTCTCACTGATGCCACAATTTCAAATTATTACAACAGACACAACGCCATTTCGCTCATTAATAACATGCCCGACAGTTTAAAAAAAGCTGTACGCTGGTATATTGATTGCGGCGACGATGACTTTTTATACGAAGGAAATGCCATGGCACATATAGCCATGCGTAAGAAAGAAATTCCACACGAATACAGAGTAAGAGATGGTGCCCATAACTGGACCTATTGGAGAACAGCGTTGCCAGTGGTGCTTGATTTTGTATCAATGGTGTTTCACCAGTTTTAGGTCAGTCATTGGTCATTGGTCATTAGGTCATTGGGCATTGGGCATTGGGCATTAGGTGATATACAATTAATAAATGAGTCGTGCGATATGTGATTTGTGAATCAATTTAACTCTTTGGGTCCAAGCATTTTTCATTTTCAATTTTCAATTTTGCCTTTTGCCTTTCGCCTAACGCCTTTCGCCTTTTTCCTTTTCACGCTCTACTTTTTAATTGATTTCAGCACTGCTGACAGAAATTTATTCTCATCAAATGCACTGGTCTTTTGAAGGCTGAGCCGCACAACCACCACATCGTAACTGGGGATGATATAAACCTGCTGTCCCTGGTAGCCTTCTGCATAAAAACAATCAGCAGGCACATCAGGATATGTGCGATTGGCTGGGTTACCGGGCTGACCTGCATTTAACCAGAACTGTGCTCCATATTCGCCTTTTAATGCCCCGCTTGCGGGTGTTGCAGTATACTTAACCCAACCTTCGGGCAATATGCGTTCGCCATTAACAACACCATCGTGCAGGTATAACAATCCAAAGCGTGCCCAATCTCTTGCCGAAGCAAAACAATACGAGGAACCCACAAAAGTACCCCCCGCATCCGGCTCCATTATCGCCGAATTCATGCCTATTTTATGCAGCAGTTTTTCATACACAAAATTGTAATACCCGGCACCTGCTTTCCGTCTTATAATGCCCGAGAGAATGTTGCTGGTGCCACTTGAATACTTAAAATGTTCGCCGGGCTTTTCTTCCAACTTAAAATTCATAGCATACCGGGGCATATCATCTTCCTGGTACAACATTCTTGTTGCCGGGCTTGGCATGGTGTAAATCTCCTTCCACAAAAGACCGCTATTGGCATTAAGTAAATTGCCTATGGTAATGTTCTTCCTATCGTCTTTACTCCATGCAGGAAAAAGGTTGTTTTGACTTACGGAAAGCTTTCCTTCTTTTACCAGAATACCGATTAATGCACTGGTGATGCTCTTTGCCATGCTCCAACCGGTTTGTGGCATATCCGGTGTAAAACCTTGCAGGTATTGTTCTTTTATGATCTTACCATGATGCACCACAATTAAGGAGCGTGTTCCATAAAGACTTTTGTTTTGAGAAGAAGTAAAGGCATAATTAAATGCCTGATTCATTTGATTTGAATCAAAAGAAGACTGGCTGCTGAACATGCCTTTATTACCCAATGGCCAGTCAACGCTGTCTGGTTTTATTGCGGTAGCCTGGGGCGTAACAAACGTAGTACTTCGCAAAACGTTTTCCTTTGTATCATTAAGAAGCGTACAGCCCAATCCTTTTCTGAAAATTGCCTTCTTAATGGCAAAGCCAAAAACACTGGCTGTAGCAGATGAATCCTTGTAATCCACAGATACTGTTGTGAAATTTAAGGGCAAGATGGAGAGTTCGTTTGCAACAACATCGTCTAATGTTCTACCGCTATTAAAAACACAAGAGCAGGCAGCCTTAGCACTAAAACCACTCATAATTGGAAAAAAGAAGTAAGTGGCAACACCTGAAATAACGATGATAAAAAGAAGGAATATGCCTATGACCAACTTTAATTTTCTCATCTGCACAAAATATGAAAATTGCAGCTAAGGACGGCACCGGCTACTACGATACCTTGTTCTTAAAATGAAAAGATAGTTGTGTTATTGCTGGTGATTGGGCTGGGGAAATTAAGTACTGAGTTTCTTTTCTAACTCAACCAATAAGGGCAGTTGACCCGCGTTTATTTTTATGGCTGCCTCTTGCATGCCAAACCATTCAGCTTTATCAACCTCAGCAAACTCCTGTTGCCTACCCGATTTAGGAGGCCATTCCATAGAGAATTGATTGCTACTGATAAAACATTGTTCAAAGTTGTTACGGATGGCCCAGGCACTAATCACTTTGCCTGATTTTATCTTAACAGGTGTAAGTTCTATAAAAGCATCGCCTTCAATAACATTGCCGGTCTCCTCTGTAAATTCGCGAAGCGCAACCTGCAATGGCTCTTCTCCCGCCTCATATTCACCCTTGGGAATGGTCCAGCTACCGGCATCTTTATTTTTAAAAAATGGACCCCCCGGGTGCACCAGCAAAACCTGTAGTAAATCATTATCGTGAAACCTGTATACTAAAAGGCCTGCGCTTTGTTTTGACATAGAGATATTTTAAACCATTTTGCTTCCCTGATTTCAACTCAACTATTGAGCACCTTCAAATTATAAACAACCGGTTCTGCCACCATCAACAGGTAAGTTTACACCATTAATGTATGCTGCAGCGGGTGAGCATAAAAAAGCTACAATACCTCCAAATTCTTCAGGTATACCCAATCGTTTTGCTGGTATACCGGCAATGGTTCTTTCTAAAATAGTTTCCTTATCAACCTGCTGATCTGCAGCCTGCTTTTCAAATAAATATGTAAGACGGTCTGTATTGGTAAACCCGGGTAACACATTGTTGATGGTAATACCACTGTTACCTACTTCGTTGGCAAGAGTCTTCGCCCAATTTGCAACTGCTGCCCGTATAGCATTTGAAATGCCAAGGCCGTTAATGGGCTGCTTAACCGAGGTTGACAATATGTTTACAATACGTCCATAACCTGCCGCTTTCATGCCCGGCAAAACTGTCTGTACTAAAAGCTGGCTGCTGATAAGATGGGTTTTAAAAGCCTGTTCTAAATCTTTTGCCGGGGTATCAATCAT